>CALAVE010000026.1 GCA_937892215.1 uncultured Porphyromonadaceae bacterium | reverse complement strand
CTGACTTGCACGAAGTCGACTACTTCGGCCTCTGCTGACTTCTCGGCATTCGTTGGTACTGCGGATTGCTCCGTTGCCGAGACCTCACGGGATAAGCCATACATCTTTCATCGTTTACTCGCCAGATTTACGCATCAAGGTTACGGTCACCTTTGGGAACTTCGTTGCCTTTGGCCAACTTGTCCGCTTGATACGCCTTAGTATCTGGTTTCTGTTCGTCAAGCCACGATTTCGCAATTGCTTCTTCTCTCCCAAGTGTCGCCACTTGATACTTGCAAGTCGCTATAGGGTTCGTCAGTGACTACGCCCCGTGTGGACTTTCACCACAGATGTATAACATGCCCGTCATACAAACGAAAATGTGGGACAAGCACCTCGCCTGTCCCACACATCATCATTAACGTTTTCTCTCGTTATTTTTCAATCAGAGTCTCGCCTGTCATGTCGGCAGGTTGCTCCAGACCCATTATCGTCAGTATCGATGGCGCCACGTCGGCAAGTCGCCCGTCTTTCACCTTGGCGTCGGTGTTTCCGGTTACATACACAAAAGGCACCGGATTCAGCGAGTGAGCCGTATTTGGCGACCCGTCCTCGTTCACCGCATAGTCAGCGTTTCCGTGGTCGGCTATGATTATCACCTCATAGTCTGCGGCCTTTGCAGCCTCCACAGTGTCGCGCACACAGTTGTCTATCGCGGTCACTGCCTTCTCTATCGCGGCATATACACCTGTGTGTCCCACCATGTCACCATTGGCATAGTTCACCACTATGAAGTCATATTTCTGCTCTCCTATCGCTGCCACCAGTTTGTCCTTCACCTCGTACGCGCTCATCTCCGGTTTCATATCATACGTCGCCACCTTGGGCGAAGGCACCAGTATGCGGTCCTCGCCGTCGAACGGCTGCTCACGGCCTCCGTTGAAGAAGAACGTAACGTGCGCATATTTCTCTGTCTCAGCAATGTGCAGTTGCTTCAGACCCTTGCCCGAAAGGTACTCGGCCAGCGTGTTTTGCACGTTCTCTTTCTTGAAAATCACGTGTACTCCGGTGAACGATGCGTCGTACGGCGTCATGCAGTAGTACTGCAGACCGGGGATGGTGCGCATTCCCTCCTCCGGTTTGTCTTCCTGGGTCAGCACCACCGTCAGCTCCTTCGCGCGGTCATTACGGTAGTTGAAGAATATCACCACGTCACCATCCTTGATTCGGCCATCCACCGTGCTGTTCACTATCGGCTTGATAAACTCGTCGGTCACGCCTTCGTCATACGATTCCTGGATGGCTTGCGTCATGTTGTCGCTCTGCTTGCCCACTCCGTCCACCAGCTGGTCATACGCCAGCTTGATGCGTTCCCAGCGCTTGTCGCGGTCCATGGCGTAATAGCGGCCTGTTACAGTTGCCACCACCCCGGCGCTCTGTGCGCAGTGGCGCTCCACGTCGGCCACAAAGCCCTTACCGCTCTCAGGGTCGGTGTCGCGTCCGTCCATGAAGCAGTGGATAAACACGTCTTTCAACCCGTATTCCTGCGCTATGTCGCACAGCGCGAACAGGTGGTCAAGCGAACTATGCACCCCACCGGTCGAAGTCAGTCCCATAAAGTGGATTCCCTTGCCTGTCTCCTTGGCGTAAGTGAATGCGCTCACTATCTCCGGATTCTTCTTGATGGAACCGTCGGCTATGGCGCGGTTAATCTTCACCAGGTCCTGATACACCACGCGGCCACCGCCTATGTTTAGGTGCCCCACCTCACTGTTGCCCATCTGGCCGTCGGGCAGTCCCACGTTCTCCCCGCTCGCCTGCAACTGGCTGTTAGGATAGTTCGCCAGCAGACTGTCCCAGTACGGTGTCGGTGTGCTGTAGATTACGTCACTTTTCGTATGGTTGCCTATGCCCCATCCGTCCAGTATCATAAGTAATGCTTTCTTTCCCATTTTTCTGTCTATGAGTTTTATTTTTTCGATTTCATTTTATTTTTCTCTGCAAAGTTACGCATTTTGACAATAATCCACAAAAATCCCGATATCCTAACTTCGCATTATTCATAATTATTTATTACTTTTGCCGTGGGTTCCACAAATCGCCAAGCCTCCCTCGGGATTGCTGAGCGGATTTTGGTTCAATATGGTAATAATAACTTTAATCACACTGAATATGACCTACACAGCACGTCTTTATTCTTTACAGACAACCGACATCCGCACCTACTTCTTTGCGGCGCTATTCGTTATCGGCAACATCGCTTTACCGCAATTATGCCACCTCATTCCCCAGGGTGGTTTCATATTCCTGCCCATCTATTTCTTCACCCTTATTGGGGCTTACAAGTACGGTTGGCGAGTGGGACTGCTCACGGCAATCCTTTCTCCGCTCATCAACTCCGCTCTGTTCGCCATGCCCGCTGCAGCCATGCTGCCGGTCATCATCGCCAAGTCGGCTCTTTTGGCGCTTATCGCTTCGTTCGTGGCTCGCCGCACTCAATCTGTATCCATTCTTGCCCTGATAGCCGTGGTCCTATCTTACCAGATTCTTGGCGGTGTGGTCGAAGGACTCATCACAGGCAATGCCCTGGCCGGCCTGCAAGACTTCAAACTGGGCTATCCCGGAATGTTGATTCAGGTGTTTGGCGGATACGCTCTGCTTAAATACGTCCTGACTAAGTAACTCCCTCTTCGTACCGTCATGAAAAAACTTGGTTTCGGACTAATGAGGTTGCCGCTCACCGACGGCAACAATTCTGCTGCTATTGACCTTCAGCAGACTCAAGCCATGGTTGACCTGTTCATGGAACGCGGATTCACCTATTTCGACACCGCCTACCCTTATCACAACGGACATAGCGAAACGGCCTTCCGCGAGACTGTGGCCCGGCGCTATCCGCGCGACCGCTTCACCGTCACCGACAAGATGCCATGCTGGCTCATCCATTCCGAGGCCGACATGGAGCGTATCTTCAACGAGCAACTCCAGCGTTGCGGTGTGGAATACATCGACTATTACTGGCTGCACGCTCTCAACAAGAGCTATTACGCCACCATGCAGCGTTTCAATGGTTTCGGCTTCATCGCACGCAAAAAGGCCGAAGGCAAGATTCGCCACATCGGCTTCTCCTTCCACGACGAACCGGCATTACTTGAGCAGATTCTCACTGAACACCCCGAAGCCGAACTCGTCCAACTCCAAATCAACTACCTCGACTGGAACGACGCCGGCATACAGGCTCGCAAGTGTTACGAAATATGCCGCCGCCACGGCAAGGACATCATCGTCATGGAACCGGTAAAAGGCGGCTCGCTCGCCAAGGTGCCTGCAAGCGTGGAGTCTCTTTTCCGCAACATCCTCCCCGACGCCTCCCCTGCCTCATGGGCCGTTCGCTACGCGGCGTCACTGCCCGGAGTAATCATGGTACTCAGCGGCATGAGCAACCTCGAGCAAGTGGATGACAACACATCCTATATGCAGGACTTCATTCCTCTGTCCCACCGCGAGAAAGTCGCCGTCGGCTCAGCGGCCTCCATCATCAAGGAGTCCATCGCCATTCCCTGCACCGCCTGCCACTACTGCACCGACGGATGCCCCATGAACATCGCCATCCCCGAATATTTCGCCATCTACAACACTCTTCACCGCTTCGGGCGGGAAGAGCAGTGGATAAGTGCCTCCACCTATTACGAGGACCTCGGCAAGACACACGGTCACGCCGGCGACTGCATTCAGTGCGGACAGTGCCAAGAGCACTGTCCACAACACATCTCCATCATAGAGAACCTCCAAAAAGTCGCCCAATCCCTCGAATAATCCCCCATAAGACCCACATACACGATAGGCCTTCACACCCACACATAGACAATGAAAAAATCCGGCAACCATCACAGTTGTCGGATTCGTTTCTTTCTCGTTGCAGTCAGCAATTACGCTTCCTTCTTCACGATGCGACGCTCCTTGATACGAGCCTTCTTTCCGGTCAGGTTACGCAGGTAGTACAGACGTGCGCGACGCACTTTACCGTGCTTGTTGATAACGATGTTGTCGATAAACGGCGACTCGATGGGGAATATACGCTCCACACCAATACCGTCACTCACCTTGCGAACCGTGAAACGCTTCTTCTCACCATCGCCCACGATCTTGATAACCACGCCGCGATACTGCTGAATACGCTCCTTGTTACCTTCCTTAATGCGGTAAGCCACTGTAATAGTGTCACCGGGGAAGAATTCCGGAAGTTGCTTGCCTGTAGCAAATGCTTGCTCTGCAATCTTAATTAAATCCATTGTAAATCTGAATATTATAACGTTATAATTCTCTCCCTGCAACATTCGCGAGCCACTCGTTCTTCTCACCAGAGGTTGCAAAAAGCGGTGCAAAATTACTGCTTTTTTCCGAATAATCAATAACTTTCGCCATTTTTATTTCCACACCCACTTTTTTACCAACACTTTTTTCGCCCTATTTAGCTAAAATACAGGCACAAAATCCGAGCAAAATACACTTTCCCAATACAAAAACCCCTACTTTTTTACACTTTTCCAACCTATAATTGACACAAAAATTACATTTTTTCAAGATTTGAGCCCGATTCTTGTACCTGACCTTCAATGCAGATTTTTAGCATTACAGTAATCCGCCGTTTAGCCCCATTTTATACCCAAAATCACCTTCCCGATTTCAGATTTTGAGCGTCTGCCGCACCCTCTACCAAAATAATTCGCGTAAATTAGTGTAATTCGCGGTTAAAAACCCTCACGTTAATTATCTTGCCTCCGCCCTATAAGCCCGTCGTGACTCACGGGAAAATTCCACACAAAACCCTCTCAATCCTCCTGCTCGTAATAGTACGAATAGTCTATGCCCTTCATAAACGTCTCGCGGTCGTCCACCTTATCGGTAAGCGCGCCGAGCAGTAGCGCCCGCAGCATAGTCGGGTCCGTGGCACTCAGTATCATTGCCACCAGATAGTCACGCTTGGTAATCCGGCTCCAATCCACGCACTTGCCTATCCGGCTCTTCAGCAGCAGGTCCAGCCACAGCCTCGTACTGCGCCCATTACCCTCCATAAACGGATGAGCCACATTCATTTCCACATACTTAGCCACTATTTCGTCAAAGGTGTCGTCGGGCATTCGGTCAATCTCTTTCAGCGACTGATGCAGATACTGCGCCCGGCAGAACGTGAAATCCCCCTTGGATATGGTAACATTCCGTATCTGCCCAGCAAAGTCATACAATCCACCGAACAAGTATGCGTGAATCTGCTTCAGTCCGCGCGTAGTGCCTATCTCCACATTGTCCATCAGCCCGCTCTCCCACAGCGCGTATGCTTTCTCACGGCTCTTTCCGTCTATGCTGTCGCTATCGGCCGTAAACCAATGAACAAACCGCGTCGCGTTGGTGTTTGGGATATTCTGCGCCAACTTCTGCACGCCATCATAGTCCAGCACATCAGTCAAATAGCGCTTCCCATCTGCGGCCAGTAGTCTCAGTTGGTTAGTGTCACTAACCAACTCACTACCCTGCTTTCTAAGTTTGGTCTTCAGATACTTCCAGTAGTTGCGTGTGCGAGTATAGTCGGGCTGATTGTTGATGGCTCCCACCACATCCAGCACCGAGAACCACCACTTGTTCTGCTCGTCGTCCCATATTGCTCGCACTTCGCGGTCGTTATAGAATCGGATTGATATTTTACGCTGTTCTCTCATAATCGGTAATAGTTTTCCTGCGCTGTCACTGCAGATACTGCCTGATATACTCTTCGCAATTCGTCTCCAGTTCATCGTACCACTCTTTGCCGAAACGTTCTGTCAGCGGCTCTTTCAGAAACTGGTATAGCCTTATTCCCTCCTTTCGCCCCAGCACCTCGGCACTCTTGCAGATTTTCCACCGGTCGTAGTTCACAGCCGTGACCGTCGGCATCTTCTTGATGCGCACCGGGTACAAATAGCACGAAATGGGTTTGCGCCAGTTAATTTTGCCGGCACGGAACGCCTTCTCTATAGCGCACGAGCACAGACCACCCTCTTCGTAGCACGTGAACACGCAGTTTCGCCCGTCCACTATCTGTGTCACCAATTCTCCTTCCGGGTCCAGATACCCCACCCCGTTCTCCTCTATTTCTCGCTGAGCCGACGGCAGCAGATAATCCCACACCTCGGGCAATATCTCTTTCAGTTTCTTATATTCTTCCTTGGTGATTGGCGCGCCGGCATCGCCCTCTATGCAGCAGTCTCCGTGGCACACGCCCAGATTGCAGCAGAAAAACCGCTCCACCAGTTCCAGACTCACCAATGTATTTTCTTGTATCAGAAACATCTCGTCACTATTAGCATATTCTCACTCTATTCACATTTCATGAATCATCACAGTGCCGACAACGCGTGCTCCAAGTCGGTAATCGACAGTTTCTGACGAAGCTCGCCCTTGTGAGCAAGCGATATGTTTCCGGTCTCTTCGCTCACCACTATTGCCACCGCGTCGGTAGCCTGGGCTATTCCCAGAGCCGAACGGTGACGCAGACCTAGATAGCGCGGCAGACTGTTGTCGTGCGACACTGGCAGGATGCAACCGGCGCTCTTTATCTTGTCGCCCGAAATTATCACCGCACCGTCGTGTAGCGGACTGTTTTTGAAGAATATATTCTCTATTAGGCGCTGGTTCACGCTCGCCTCTATCACATCGCCAGTCACCTCATAGTCGTCGAGCGGCATCTGCTGTTGAACCACTATTAGCGCGCCGGTCTTGGACTTGCTCATGCTCATGCACGCGTACACCACCGGCACTATCCACTTCTTGGCCGAACCGGCCTCTTCTTTGTGCCACAGCTGCGCCAGGAATTTCCATTGCTTGTGCGAACCCAAGTCTCGCAGGAAACGCTTTATCTGATCCTGGAAAATAATCACTATCACAAACAGACCTATGTCTATAAATTTATCCATCAGCGTGCCTATAAGACGCATATCCAGTATCTTATAGAGCACCACCCAGATTATCACAAACGACAGAACCCCAATAAAAATATTGAGCGTACCGGTTTCCTTCATCTTCCGATACATATAGAACAGGAGTGTAGCCACAAGCAAAATGTCTATCACGTCCTTTATTCCGAACAGGCCAAAAAACAAGTTATCCATATATCGTCATTTCACTGTTTACTATCTTTTATTCCAAGTCTCGTTTTTTCAAATAGCCGCACAGCTTCAGCGGCAGCCTTCACGTCGTGAACGCGCAGTATTTGTGCGCCTTCAGCCAGGGCCATGGTGTTCAGCACAGTGGTGCCGTTGAGTGACTCTTCAGCACTGATGCCAAGCGCACGATAAATCATGCTCTTGCGCGACACGCCCACGAGCACCGGAACATCCAGAGCCTGAAATGCCCTCAGGCATCGCAACAGCTCATAGTTCTGCTCCACGCTCTTGCCAAACCCGAAGCCTGGGTCGGCTATCACGTCGCACACGCCCATCCCATGCAGCATGTCCACCTTCCGCGCAAGCCATTCCAGCACCTCTGCCGCCACATCCTCATACTCCGGCAACTCTGCCGGCACAGGCGGAATTCCGCCGCTGTGAGTCAGCACGTAAGGTACACGCAGCTCGGCCACGGTTCGGAACATCTCTGGGTCGGCACCGCCACTCACATCGTTGATGATGCAAGCCCCGTAACGCTCCACGCTCTCCTGGGCCACTCTCGCCCTGTAGGTGTCCACCGAAATCACCGCATCCGGCACTTCGGCTCGTATCACCTCCAGAGCATCAAGCACACGACGCAACTCCTCGTCGGCCGCCACTGCATCTCCACCCGGACGGGTGGAACAGCCGCCCACGTCTATCACGCTGCCGCCCTCGACCACAATTTCGCGTGCACGTGTAGCAACAGTCTCAACGTCAGCGCACCGACTCCCGGCATAGAACGAGTCCGGGGTCACATTCAGTATGCCCCACACCTGCGGACCGCCTATTTCCACCAGCCGGCCGCCCAGGTTCATAGTATATGCCCTGAATTCGTTATCCATCAATTTCTCTATTAACTTGCGAAGTTAATAATTTTCCTCTACTAAAGCAAATTTCACCCCTCTTTATCCCCCCATTCCACCCAAGTATAAATAAAGTATAACTGAACATCCAGTGACAGTTCAGCGTTCAATATCCACACAAAATGTGTTACACAAAATGCGAAATCACCTGCAACTTTTTGTACTTCAACGTATCACAGCACACCCACGCACCACAGGAATATCAGCAGCACCGCCACCGGTGCCACCCAGCGCAGACAGAACACCACATACGGAATCTCCCTCCCCCGAAGAGCCCCATGATTCGTAAGTTGCTCGCGAATCACCTTCCTGTCAAGGAACCAGCCCACATACAGCGCGGTAAACAGGCCGCCCAGTAGCATAAACACGTTCGAGGCCATGTAGTTAAGCAGGTCAAATATGTTCATCCCCCACAACGTCAGACCGCTAAGCACATTGAACGACAATGCGCTGAGCACGGCCAACACCACTATCATCACATAACTCATGGAGGTGGCCTTCTCGCGGCTCACTCCTTTCTCCTCCACAAAAAACGTTACCGATATCTCGTTCAGAGATATTGTGGAAGTGAGCGACGCGAAAAACAATAGCACGAAAAACATCGTAGCCCATATCACCCCTCCAGGCAAACGGTCGAATATGCCCGGCAATATCTCAAACACCAGTTTGGGACCGGCTTCCGGCTCCAGCCCGAAACTGAACACCGCCGGAAATATCATTACCCCCGCTAACACGGCCACCAGTGTGTCAAGAACCGCCACCGTCACAGCATCCTTGGTCAGCGATGTCTTGTCGCTGAAATACGACGAATATGTAACCAGCCCCGAAATACCCAGCGTGAGCGACATAAACGCCTGCCCCATCGCATCCACCACTCCACGGCCGGTCAGTTGGCTGAAATCGGGATAAAACAGAAATCTCAGCCCTTTCTCCGAGCCGGGTAATAACAGCGCGTTAATGCAGAATATGAGCAGCAGCAGGAACAGCAACGGCATCATCACGTTCGCCGCACGCTCTATACCCGCACGAATCCCCTTGCGCATAACCATGAAGTTTATCACCAGAAACAATAGGGTCCACAGAACCATACGCCACGGACTGCCCACAAATTCGCTGAATATCCCGGAATAGGCCGCAGGAGTGTGACCGCTCAAGCGCCCGGTAACCGACATGAACAGATAGTCCATCACCCAGCCGCATACCACACTATAGAAACTTATGGTCACCACCGACCCTATTATGCACACGTAGGTAAACACATAGAACTTGCGCCCGGGCGACAACTCCTTCAGCGCCCCCTTCATATTCTTGTGAGTGGAGCGCCCTATAATGAATTCCGACAATATCACCGGAATGCCCAGTAGCAGCACACATATCACATACACCAGTATAAACGCGCCGCCACCATTCTGACCGGCCTCATACGGAAATCGCCATATATTTCCTAAGCCTACTGCCGAGCCCACCGTCGCGGCTATAGCTCCAACACGGGTCGCAAACCCATCTCTTTCTTTCATAAACTTGTTACGCCGTTTTTTCTTTAAAATTTTAATTTCAGCCGCAAAATTACTAATAATCTTTAACTTTTGCAACTTTCAACGACGATTCACCATAACATACCTCAGAGAAAATGGACTACAGCAGTCCCAGACCGTAAAGGAACACCACCACTATCGCTGCCGGTGCCACATAGCGAATGCAGAACAGCAGCGGCTTGTAACTGTACACCCGCAGCCTGCCGCCATTGGTAAGCTCTCGGTCCAGCACCTTCCGCTCCATATACCAACCTGCAAACAGGGAGAAAAATACACCTCCAAGCGGCAGCAGCACGTTCGACGACACGTAATCGAACAGTTCAAATATGGTCATGCCCAGCAACTTAAAGTCGCTCAGCACACCGAACGACAGCGCACACAGCCCGCCGAACAGCAGAGCCAGAACGGTATTGAGCAGCGTGGCCGAGCGCCTGGTCATCTTCCATTCCTCTTGGAAAAACGTAATAGATATTTCGCTCATCGAAATTGTGCTTGTTATCGAAGCGAAGAACAGCAGCAGAAAGAACAGCACGGCCCACACATAGCCGCCGGGCATCTGCTCAAATATCGACGGCAGCACCTCAAAAACAAGTTTCGGACCGGCCTCAGGTGCCATCCCGTAACTGAAAACTGCCGGGAATATCACTATTCCCGATAGCACGGCCACCAACGTATCCAGCGAGGCCACGGCCACAGCACTGCGAACCAGCCGCTCATCGTCCCTGAAATAACTGGCATACGTCAGCAGGCACGACAACCCCAGACTCAGCGAAAAGAACGCCTGCCCCATTGCGCCTATCACCACACTCGATGTCACCTTGCTGAAATCGGGATTGAACAGAAATTTAAGTCCTTGCTTACCCTCCGGCAGCATTAACGAGTTCACACAGAACACTATCAGTATCACAAACAGCAACGGCATCAGCAGATTCGCCACTCGCTCTATCCCTTTCTTAACGCCGCCCAGCAACACCACACCGTTCAGCAGCAGGAACATCCACGTCCACGCCAGACTCCGGCTCGGATTACTCGTAAACTCGCCGAACATCTGGGCATACTCGTGCGGACTGTGCCCTCTCATTCCGCCACTCACGGCCATTATCAGGTACTCCACTATCCACCCGCAAACCACACTGTAGAAACTTATTATCATCAGCGAAGCCAGGATTCCCATATATGGCATCCAGTGCAGACGTGTACCGGGCGCCAACTCCCGCAACGCGCCCACCGCGTTCTTGTGCGTTGCGCGCCCTATCACAAATTCGCTCACTATCACAGGAATTCCCAGCAGTAACACAAAGGCCACATACAGTATCAGGAACGCGCCACCGCCATTCTGTCCCGCTTCATACGGGAAACGCCAAATGTTGCCAAGCCCCACGGCTGAACCCACCGCCGCGGCTATCGCACCGAATTTCGTCACAAATCCCGACCTCTCTTTCATACTCACTTCACTTTTTACCTTCTATGCGCTTATGATTCTTCATCTCTCGCAACATACTAAATGTCTTATTCTTAATAGTGTGCAAAGTTAACGTTTTTCATCGTATAAATATAAACGATTTGTCTATTTTTATCATAAATACATAACAATTTCTTTTTAACGGTATTTCTCCCCTCCAAGAGTTTCCTCTTCCCCAATCCGAGTCGGTATCTTTATTCTTCGCCGGCTCTGGGCAACTCATCAAGTTTCTTCTTCTCTTTCCGCTCCTTCCGTTCGCCTTTCTTCGCCGATTTACTTGATTTCGACTTCTTCCGCTTTTCTTTCACGGCCTTCTTCTTTTCATTCACCTGCACGGCTGTCTCTCTGAGCGAATCTGCCTTTTCCAGAAATTCCATTGCCGCCGATTCCGGTTGTGGCACATATTCAGCCGGACGACTTCGCCACACCGCGCCCACTGCAAGCACCAATGCAACCAGTGCAAGCGCCACCAGCAACCCCGTTCGCAACCCGCGAGGCATCTTCAGAAAGTCTCCCTGCATTTTCTCTCGTTATAGTTTTTCAGTCCGTTGCGCACACACCGTCGCCACCGCAGCCATAATGAGCTCCACGGCGCTTATCAGTCAAATTTCTTCCGGCGGAACACAAAGTTGCGTCCCAGATACTTCTCCTTCACCACTGGATTCACACTCAGTTCCTCACTCGTGCCCTGGAACAGAATCTTACCCTCAAACAGCAGATACGCGCGGTCCGTGATACTCAGCGTCTCGGGCGCGTTATGGTCGGTGATCAGTATGCCTATATTCTTCGATTTCAGGCTATAAACTATGCTCTGTATATCCTCCACCGCTATCGGGTCCACGCCGGCAAATGGCTCGTCAAGCATGATGAAGCGAGGATTGATGGCCAGACAACGGGCTATCTCCGTACGCCGCCGCTCACCTCCCGACAGGCGGTTACCCAGGTTCGTCCGCACTTTCTCCAAGCGGAACTCGGCTATCAGCTCTTCCAGTTTCTCGCGCTGATATTCCGGCGTGGTGTTGGTCATCTCCAGTATCGACAGGATATTGTCCTCCACAGTCAGCTGCCTGAAAACCGATGCCTCCTGAGGCAAGTACCCTATCCCAAGTTGCGCACGCTTATACACCGGCAACTTAGTGATGTCCACATCATTTATGAACACTCGCCCTCCGTTAGGCGTAATCAGCCCGGTGGTCATGTAGAACGTGGTTGTCTTGCCGGCGCCGTTCGGGCCTAGTAACCCCACTATCTCGCCTTGACGGACATCTATCGACACATGATTGGCCACCGTGCGCTGACGGTATTTCTTCACCAAGTCCTCCGTGCGAAGCACCAGCTCTCCTCGCTCACCAAGCTCGTTGAGCCGCGCTGCGGTCGCCTTCTCCTGCTCCCGTCTCGCGGCCATCGCCTTCAGACTCACGCTGTCTTTTATCTTCTCTATCACTTTTTTCATCCGCTCTCGCTCGTTAATCCGTCCGACAGTTTTCAGGGGAGCGCAGGCTGCAAACGCCACTCCTCCTCAACTCACTTCTTTATGTCCAGACGCGACTTAATGTAATCGGTCAGCAGATTTATCGCCACCTCGTTATGTCCGCCCTCCGGTATGATAATGTTGGCGAAACGCTTCGTCGGCTCTATGTGCTGCAGATGCATCGGCTTGAGCACTCGCTGGTAGCGGTCTATCACCATCTGTGGCGTACGGCCGCGCTCTATGCAGTCGCGAGATATCACCCTTATCAGACGGTCGTCACCGTCTGCGTCAACAAACACCTTAATATCCATCATCTTACGCAGCTTAGGGTTGCTCAGCACCAAGATTCCCTCTATCAGCACCACGTCATGAGGCTCCATGTGCACCGTCTCCTTCTCGCGTGTGCACGTAATAAACGAATACGTGGGCATTTCCACGGCCTTACCCTCTCGCAGCTGCTTCAGGTGATCCAGCAGCAAGTCCCAGTCAAATGCTGCGGGCTCGTCAAAGTTTATAAGCTGACGTTCCTCCACAGGCACCTTGCTCGAATCCTTGTAGTAGGAATCCTGCGATATAATACTCACCTCGCCTTTAGGCAGGCGTTCCATGATTTTTCTCACTACTGTGGTCTTTCCCGATCCGGTTCCACCGGCTATACCTATTATGAACATATCTGAATTAGAATTGGTTTCACAAAAGTAACTATTTATTCACATTATCGCAATTATTTTCCCGAATTTTTGCAATCCTTTCCCTTTCCGCAGCCGCAATCGGGCACATCCTTGCTCCTTAACGTTCTCACTATTCTGAACAACGCCATTGCAACCGCCACCACTATCACCACGGCCACCGCTATTTCCTGTGCTCCCATTTCTCCTCTCCTTTCTTTCTATAATGACATCTATATACGGACGCTCATCACGACCGCCGTCTTTCGCTCCACAAAATTAACAATTATCCCCCTTTCTCACAATATCTCATCCCTTTTTCCCACCCTTTTTTACCTGCCCCAGCACACACACCTTTGTAAAAAAATTTGTCCGTTGAACTTTTAATACGTAACTTTGCACTCTGTGACATCGCGAAAGCCCTTTTATTGAACATGACACACTACATCTACAACTGCGAAAGCCGTATGGCCGACATCATCACCAGTCACGTGGAACTCATTGAGATGATGCCTCGCTTTGGCATCGCTCTCGGTTTTGGCGACATGACCGTCAGTCAGCTCTGCAAAAAGAAAAACATCGACGTCAATTTCTTTCTGCTCATTTGCAACGTCTATTCTTTTAGCGACTTCATCCCCGACGCTAATGTGGTCAACAACACCGACATGACTATGCTCGTGCCATACCTCAAAGCGTCACATCACTACTACTTGCAAAAGCGGTTGCCGCACATTCAGAACCACTTGCATCACATCGCCGGCAAATTACCCCCAAAGGTGGCAAGCGTTTTCCTCCGTTTCTTCGAGCTCTACAAGAACGAGGTCGAGGCTCACTTCATCAACGAAGAGAAAAACCTCTTCCCTCTCATTCAGAGGTTAATCAGCGGAGATAACGACGCCGGCATACACATAAATAGTTTCAACGATGTGCATCAGGACATCGAAGACAAGCTGCAAGACATCACGCAGATAATTTTCAAGTATCTGCCCGAAAATGCCACCGACGACGACACCACCGATGTCGTCACCGACCTGCTGCTCCTTGCTCGAGACCTGCACAAGCACTCGCTCATCGAAGAAAAAATTTTGGTGCCTTTCGTCCGACACCTTGGAAAGGACATTAATTGATGAAATATTCAGTTTTAATAGTTGAGCCTTCCGACATCATCGCTTTTGGCATTACGGCACTACTCCACAGTAGCCCCGTGCTGAAAGTTGTCGCTCGGAAAAACGGCTCGGAGGCTCTCGATGTCGCCATCAAGACCCACCAGCCACACGCCTTAATCATCAGCCCGCTTCTGCAGGTCGATGTGAGCCAAATCAAGGCTCAGCACTCCCTGGCTGTGGCCGCTCTTGTACACTGCTACGTGGAGCCCAGGCTGCTCAAGCCTTTCGATGCCGTCATCGACATTCACGCATCCGCGCAGAACATAGAGAACTCCATCAAGGCTGCATGCGAGAATCTCAATGAAGGACAATCGCACAACGTGGGATACGAACTCACTCGCCGCGAGATTGCAGTTCTGGTCCTCGTGGCTCAAGGACTGAGAAACAAGGAAATAGCCGACAGGCTTAACGTTAGCGAGCACACCGTCATGACTCACCGCAAAAACATTATGCAGAAAACCGGCATCAAGAGTGTTGCGGGACTCACAGTTTACGCCATGCTCAACAACCTCATCGACGAGGATAGCCTCGACAGCGTTTTCCACAACACCTGAGACACTTAACTTAGATTATTAATTAAATTCAATCTTTATAATTGAAATGTTAGCATTAGAGAAATTCGGAACTTACTGCACTTTCATGTTCCACAGCATCGGAGTACCGGAAAAATGGAAAGAATTCTTCAAACGGTACGTCAACGAGATGTACAAACTCGGTATCGACTCCATACCACTGATTCTCATCGTATCACTGTTCATAGGCTCTCTGTGTACAATACTTATCAAACTCAACATATCCAACCCCATATTCCCCCGATACTCCGTCGGTATGACCACTCGAGAAATCATTCTCCTCGAGTTCTCGTCTTCCATTCTTTGCCTCATCCTATCAGGTAAAATAGGCTCTAACATCGCCTCCGAAATCGGAACCATGAGAGTCACTGAGCAAATCGATGCTCTCGAAATAATGGGCATCAATTCGGCCAACTTCCTTGTTATGCCCAAGGTCCTCGGACTCATCACAATCATGCCTTTCATGGTCATCATCTGCATGGGCACCAGCCTTTTCGGCGGATACTTCATCTGCGTACTCACCGACATCGTGGATGTAGATACATACATCTACGGTATCCAGACTCAGTTCATCGAATGGTACGTCTGGTTCGCGCTAATCAAGTCACTCTTCTTTGCCTACATCATCTCCAGCATCTCAGCCTTCTACGGATACACCGTCAAGGGTGGCTCCGTTGAAGTCGGACAGGCCAGCACCGATGCGGTGGTCATGAGCAACATCATGATTCTCGTCGCCGACGTGATTCTCACAAAATTAATGTTACAATAACTCCACCACACAGATACACATCAACATGATTGAAGTAAAACATATCGACAAGTTCTTCGACAACGGAACACGACAGATTCTTTTCGACGTCAGCGCCAAGTTCTACGACGGAAAAACTAACCTCATTATCGGACAGAGCGGATCCGGCAAGACAGTACTCGTGAAAAACATAGTCGGACTTTTCAAACCCGACCACGGCGAAATCCTTTACGACGGGCGAGACATCACTCAAATGGCACAAAACCAGATGAAAGAAATTCGAAAAGAAATCGGTATGCTTTTCCAAGGCTCAGCGCTTTTCGACAGCGAAACCGTTATCGGTAACGTACTCTTCCCTCTGAGAATGTTCTCAAAACTCACCCCCGAAGAACAAATCGAACGCGCACACTTCTGCATCGACAGGGTAAACCTCTCCGGCTCAGAAGACAAGTACCCCGCCGAACTTAGCGGAGGAATGCAGAAACGAGCTGCCATCGCGCGCGCCATCGCTCTTAACCCCAAGTACCTCTTCTGCGACGAACCCAACTCAGGACTCGACCCCAAAACTTCTATCGTCATCGACGACCTGCTTAGCGACATCACACACGAGTACGGCATCACCACCATCATCAACACCCACGACATGAACTCCGTCATGGGAATCGGCGAAAACATCGTCTTCATTAACAAAGGACACGTCGGATGGATTGGAAACAAAGACGAAATCTATAGCGTCGATAACGACGACCTCAACCAGTTCGTTTACGCAACCGACCTCTTTGCCGACGTAAGGAAATACAGACTCGAGCACGGATACAAAAAAACGCATGGACGCTAACCACTCCGGTTCCGCCCCTGCGTTATATTCTCACTTTTGTCCCCCTGTTCAAGACTCATTCTCCGAGTCTTCCTGCGCCATCTGCTCTATCCGAGCCTTCAGCTCTTCCTGGCGCTCAGCCACCCTCGCACGCACTTTCTTCTCGCTCACATGCTTCTCTTGCGAGCCGTGATACTTATGCTTGCGCATTGAGTAATAAAATATCTTGCGGAACTTGTGCATAAACCAGTATTTAATAAACAAAAAACCCGCTATCGCACCCACAGCATCACACAAAATATCCACCAACTCAAATGAGCGACCCACACGCATCGCCAGTTGACCGGTTTCCATAACCGCGCCAAAAACAATCGCAAACGACGTAATAGCCAGCATCTTCTCAAGCTTCACATGGTGAGGCAGACGCCACTTCGCAAAGTCCAAAATCAGCACACACACCGTAACAAAATACAGCAACACATGCGCCAACTTATCCGAGCCCGGAAACAACAATCTATCGTCCATAGGCAGCGGATTCGGAGCAAGTGACAAATAGGCAACCGCCGCAAGCATTATTAGCGATGGTATCCCCACAGGTATTGCCAGAATAAACTTCTTCATTTAAATTCCCTGATTTTTATATCTATAAATAATTCCTTAATGTCTCGACTACCATTTCAGTCTCGACCCTATTGTTAATTAGATATGCAAATGTAGCAATTTTTCTCTATTCTCGCCACCTTTCACCACCTTTTTTCATTCCATCGCGGCTTTCATGCGTTACCACGTCACTTCAGCACCACATCCACTATATAATCCGTGGCGGTGCTCGGATACATCACTTTCATCTTCACCTCGCGACCTTTTTGCTTGAACTCTATCTTCTGATTGCTGCCCAGCGGCACTATGCTTGCCACTTGTCCGTCAACCTCAAAACTCACCTCCTTCAAGCCGCCCTTGATAAAGTGCAGATAGATGTGCTTGCCCTTAGTGGTCGATACATAGTGTTCCCCGTCGCCTATACTGCCGCCGCGCGTGCCGTAGATTGTCTCTCCGTTCACCTTAAGCCACGAGCCTATGTCGTGAAGGCGCTCCATAGCCTCCTCCGGAATCTTGCCGTCGGGGCGCGGACCTATGTTCAGCAGCAGATTGGCATCCTTGGCCGCTGTGCGCACAAGCAGTTGAATCAGTTCCTTGCTGCTGCGGAATTTACCATACTCGCTCAGGTCATAACCCCAGTTGTCATGGTCACACATCGTCGTGGCTGTCTCCAGCGGCAGAGCGCCCATGTCCATTCCAGCATGGCCGTTCTTGTTCTCGCCCGGCAGGTCACGCTCCCACGTCTGCACGTCCTCTCCCGGAATCACTGCCTCGTGGTGATTGTTTATCACCAGGCAAGCCGGCTGCAAACGGTGAATCAGTTTATATTGCTCATCCAGTTGCCAGTCGAAAGGCTCGGCCTCACCGCCGTGCTCCCACATTCCGTCGAACCAGATGCAGTTCACTTTCCCATAGCCCGTCAGCAACTCCGTGAGTTGGTTGTTCATAAACGTGTAGTAGCGAGCCCAGTTCGGCTTGTTTTCACGTCCCAGCATCTTGCCGTGTTTTCCCACAGGGTAGTCGGGTGTGTGCCAGTCTATGTGCGAGTAGTAGAAGCCCAGTTTCATGCCGTGGCGCGCGCAGGCATCGGCCAGTTCCTTCAGCACGTCCCGCCCCAGTGGCGTGTTGGTTATTTTGAACTTGCTCTGGTCCGTATCCCACATCGAGAAGCCCTCGTGATGACGGCTCGTAATGGTGATGTAGCGAGCGCCGCAATCCTTCAGGAACTTCACCCACTCGTCGGCATTGAACTTCGCGGGGTAGAACGCGTCCATGCCCTTCTGATACTCGCGGTAGTCGATGTCCTCCTTGTACTGGTACCACTCCCCGTGACCGAACATGCTGTACAGTCCCCAGTGGATAAATATCCCGAAGCGGTCGTTCATAAACGACTCGCGAGCGGCCAGATTCTCCGCAGTTGGCACATACGCTGCGTCGGCCTGTGCGTTCA
Source organism: uncultured Porphyromonadaceae bacterium (assembly GCA_937892215.1). GTDB lineage: Bacteria > Bacteroidota > Bacteroidia > Bacteroidales > Muribaculaceae > Sodaliphilus. Next base: position 48,733 of record CALAVE010000026.1, on the reverse strand, counting down.
TTACTTGCACCTGCAGCATCACAGCAAGCACCATCATTAGTCGCAATATTGTTCCAGAAGTTTTCATAAGAATAATTTTTAGTCTCTTTATCCCGAATCAGTCACTCGGATTTATTACACTTGTTTTTTCGTTTGCAAAGTTACACATTTTCGCCACCTTTGTCAAGGCTATTTTCCACTTTTCCCTCACATAGCCACCGGCGCACCTTCGCGACCTCTCTCACCTCATCCTCGAAACGCACTGCGAACGTACGCTCCCGGCCGTTTTAGGGCTGTTTGCGTCGTTCGCAGTCTTGTAGTTTTCAGCATGCCGCAATGGGCTTTTTTTCGCTTTTATGCCTTGCCGTCGCTGCCCAGCACTTCAATGATTTTGTGCTTGTACAGGCGCTCCATCTCATCGCGAGCCGGGCCACAGTACTTGCGCGGGTCAAACTCTTCCGGCTTCTCGGCAAACACCTTGCGTACGGCTGCCGTGAAGGCCAGACGTGAGTCACTGTCAATGTTAATCTTGCACACAGCGCTCTTGGCAGCCTTGCGCAGTTGCTCCTCGGGGATACCCACCGCGTCGGGCAACTTGCCGCCGTACTTGTTAATCATGTCCACATACTCCTGAGGCACTGAAGACGAGCCGTGAAGCACGATGGGGAAGCCCGGAAGTTTCTCCATGATTGCGTCCAGAACGTCGAATGCCAGTGGCGGGGGAACCAGCTTACCTGTCTTCGGGTCACGCGTGCACTGCTCTGGCTTGAACTTGTATGCGCCGTGGCTCGTACCTATCGAGATTGCAAGTGAATCGCAGCCCGTGCGGGTAGCGAACTCTATCACCTCCTCGGGCTTGGTGTAGTGCGATACTTCGCTCTGAACCTCATCCTCCACGCCGGCCAGCACGCCCAGCTCTGCCTCAACGGTCACATCAAACTGGTGAGCGTACTCCACAACCTTCTTCGTCAGCGCTATGTTCTCCTCAAACGGAAGCGACGATGCGTCTATCATCACCGACGAGAAACCGAAGTCAACGCAACTCTTGCACAACTCATAGCTGTCGCCGTGGTCCAGGTGAAGAACTATCTGAGGATTCTCCCAGCCCAGTTCCTTTGCATACTCCACTGCTCCCTCTGCCATGTAGCGAAGAAGTGTCTGGTTAGCATAGTTACGGGCACCCTTCGACACCTGAAGTATCACCGGTGACTTTGTCTCAGCCGAAGCCTTGATTATTGCCTGCAGCTGCTCCATGTTGTTAAAGTTGAATGCCGGAATTGCATATCCGCCGTCAATCGCCTTCGCAAACATCTCACGGGTGTTCACAAGGCCTAAATCCTTAAAACTTACCATTTTAATCCGTTTTTTATTTAACTGTTACTAATGTTTTTCTTAACTATCCGCAAATTTAATAAAAAATCCACTTTCTCGCAACTTACTTCTCCACCATTTTCATAACTTTTTCTGGTATATCCTTTGCATAAACTTCTTTTATCACTAATTTTGCATCTATAATACAAAATCCCGATTTCTATGAAATTTAGCGACATAATAGGCAACGAAAAGGCCATCGAACAAATCAGGCGTGTCGTTGATTCCGACCACATCCCGCACGCGCTGCTACTGCACGGCGACCCGGGAATTCCCAAGTTGGCGCTGGCGCGTGCCACAGCACAGTACATCCACTGTACCAACCGCGAACACGGCGACAGCTGCGGCCGCTGCCCATCTTGCCTTCAGCACCAGTCGCTCAATCACGGCGACACGTTCTTCTCCTTCCCCGTCACAGGAAAGGGCGAGAACACCACCAGCGACCTCTTCATCGACGAGTGGCGTAAGTTCATCACAGAAAGCCCCATCGAGAACTACGAGTACTGGCTCGCTCTGCTCAAGAACGAGAACGCGCAGCCGCTCATCTATGCCGCCGAGAGTAACTCCATACTTCGCAAGATGAGTCTTTCTTCCTTCACAGCCAAGTATAAGATTCTCATCATGTGGCTACCCGAGAAAATGAACGAGGCTTGCGCCAACAAGCTTCTCAAACTCATCGAAGAGCCCGACCCCGATAGCATATTCATCCTCGTCAGCAACAATGCCAAGGAGATTCTACCCACCATCTTCTCGCGCACTCAGAGAATTGAACTGCGACGACCGTCGGTGGAACAGATTGCGCGGTATTTTGCCGCCTCGCTTGGAACCGACTATAACGACGCTCTCGTCGCTGCCGCGGCAGCCGACGGCAACGTCAAGCAGGCGCTCCAGAATCTGGAGGCGTCCAGCGAGACAAAGGCCTTCCACGAGAAATTCGTGCAGCTGATGCGCCTCGCCTACCTGCGCGACCTCAAGTCACTCAAAACGTGGAGCGAGCAGATTGCCGACTTCAAGCGCGAGAAGGCACGCCGCTTCCTCATCTACTGCGCACGTATGGTTCGAGAAAATTTCATCTACAACCTGAAAGTGCCTCAGCTCAATTACCTCACTCGCGAGGAACAGCAGTTCAGCACCCGTTTCGCTCCGTTCATCAATGAGCAGAACGTTGAGCAGATGATTGCCGAGTTCTCACGAGCCGAGAGCGACATACAACGCAACGCCAACGCAAAAATAGTCCTTTTCGACCTCGCCGTCAAAATCACACTCCTAATCAAGAAATAAGCACCCGTCCTCTCCCATGAATACAAACCCCACCGCAGCACAAACTCAGCAACAACACTCCGCCGAACTCACACCGTTCCTCAGGCAAGTTGCGCAGTATTACATATCTAAAAACGACCCCGAACTTTACCGCTACTGCTTCGTTTTCCCTAACCGCCGAAGCGGTACGTTCTTCCTCAAGGAACTCTCCGACTGCATTCTCTCGGACAAACCCGTTATAACTCCGCAGGTGACTAACATCACCGACTTCATGAGCGACATCACCGGGCAGACTCCGGCCTCTCAAGTCGAGGCGCTCTTCATCCTCTACCGCTGCTATCTGCAACTGTCCGGACAGACCGACAAGGACTACCCTTTCGACAGGTTCATCTTCTGGGGGAACGTGGTCCTCAGCGACTTCAACGAGACCGACAAGTACCTCATCGACCCCTCTCAACTTTTCTCCAACGCGGCCTCTCTGCGCGAGATTGGCACCGACTATATCCCCGACGACGTTAAGGATATCCTCATCCGATACCTCAATATCAACATCAACTCCCCTTCCGACGAAGAAAGTTTCTGGAAACATCTCCAAGGCGGGCAAGACAGTAGCGTCACCGACAAGTACAACGCTCTCTGGAACAGTATGCTCCGCCTCTACAACGCTTTCCGCGACAGCCTCACCCGCGAGAATCTCTCCTACGAGGGTAAGACTTATCGCGACGCGGTGGAAATCATCAGGGACTTTGATGCCGAGCACCTTCCTTTCAAGCGATATGTATTCGTTGGGTTCAACATCATTTCCAAGTGCGAGCAGCAACTGTTCAAATACCTGAAACAGAAAAATGTTGCCGACTTCTTCTGGGACGACGCATCGCCGGCTCTCAAGAACCAGGGAAACTGCGGTGCTCGCCACATCACCGCCAACCGCGAGGCCTTCCCCATGCCGCAGGACTTTCAGCCGCAGGAAATATCTTCATTCCCGGCCACCATCCACTCCGTAGCCGTTCCTTCTAACATCGGACAGGCACACTATGTGGCACGACTCCTCAGCGACCAGAGCAAGGAAATCCCTTATAGTGACAACGTGCCCGACACGGCTGTGGTGCTGCCCGACGAGAACCTGCTGCTACCGCTCATCAACGCCTTGCCCCACAACGTCAGCAAGGTTAACGTCACCATGGGCTATCCGCTCCGCAACAGCGACATCATGTCGCTCATTCGCACCGTCGCGCGCATGCACATCGCCGCCCGCCGACGCGGCGAAAACTGGGCTTTCTTCCGCGACTTTGTCAAGGATGTGCTCTCTCATCCGGTCATTCGCTCCAACTACAATGCGGTGGTCACTCCCATTCTCCATAAAATCGACGACGAATTTATCCTCGACGTCCCCGCTCAGATGTTTGCTGGCTCTCCGCTGGAATGTCTGTTCTCTGTCATTGACGAGAACGATTCGGCCGCCGAAACGCTGCGATTCATCTCGTCGCTGAGCGACCTCGCCGCCGACATTAGGCAATCCATCATCAGCGACAGCACACCGCAGGATTCATCAGCCGACGACGATGCGCCTCGCATGGCGCTACCGCTACAGTGTGCTTTCATCGACCAGTTTGTCGCCATCTTGGCTCAGTTGCATAGCGTTGTTCTTCGATTTGACATCAAGATGTCAGAAATGAGTGTGCTCAGCATCATCGAGCGACTTTCGGCCGTAATGAGCATTCCTTTAGAGGGCGAACCGCTGCAGGGGCTCCAAATCATGGGAACTCTCGAAACTCGTTCTCTCGACTTCAGCAACATTGTCATCCTTTCGGTCAACGAGCGTGTCTTCCCGCACAAAAACGCTTTCAAGCCGTCTTTCATACCTCATCTGCTACGCCGTGCCTACGGGCTGCCCACTGTCGAGGCGCAGGAAGAGGCCTCCACCTACTACTTCTACCGTATGATTTGCCGTGCTTCTAATGTGTGGCTCATCCACAACAGTGCCACTCAGGCTTTCGGCTCCAGCGAGCCATCGCGATTCATCAGGCAACTGCGACAGGTTTACAATGCGGATATCACCTACCGCGAAATTTCTCTGCATCAGGAGCCCACCTCAGAATACGACGTCACTCTGCACGACACCTACAAGGCCGACGCATATTTCCGCACCGATAACGACATTGCTCTCGCCTCTCAGAGCGATGACCCGCGACTTAATGGCGTAAAAATGCTCTCAGCCAGTTCCATCAACAATTTCATCAATTGCCCTCTGCAGTTCTACCTGCAAAACATCTGCGGATTCAATAACGACAACCCCGAGTCCGACTTCATGGATGCGGCCACCTTCGGCACCATCGTACACGATTCGCTCAACGACCTTTACTTCCCAGATGGCTGCTCGTCGCCGCACTACGTTTCTCTAAAAGACATTAATCATTTCATTTCTGCTGGCAAACTCGACACGGCTATCAAGCGTAACATCAACCGCTCTTTCATGAAACGTCCGCCCGAACGGCACCACGAGCCGCTCACCGGACAGGCTGTCATCATCTTTGAAGCACTGAAACTCTACGCTATGAATGCCATCAATCAAGACCGGCAACTGCTCCGGCAAAGCGGTGGAGATTCGGCCTTCATTCAGGTTCTTGAGTGCGAGTCACCTCACTATCTGAATCTTAAGATTGGCGACATTGACTTCAACTTCCAGTTCCGAGCCGACCGAATCGACCGAATCAACGGAACCGGACCCGTCAGAATCATTGACTACAAGACCGGCTCCGACAAAACCTCTTTCGCCGATATCTCTGAACTCTTCACATCCGAAAGGGAAAAACGGAAAAAGGCCATACTACAGTTATTACTCTACTGCAACGCATACCTGCAACTCCACCCCGAAGTGGACGAGGTTCAGCCCATAATCTATTCTCTTCGCAACGATGATTTCAGGGTCGCCTTCGGCAAACCTCGCGCTTCAAAGCAAGTCACCATCACTCGCGAATGCGAACTCAACAAGGATTTCATCGAGAATATGGTTCTTGTCCTCGAAAGGCTGAGAAGCGGCAACTTCCCGCAAACCGCCGACACCAGCAACCACCACTGCTCATACTGCCGTTTCGCCGACATCTGCCACAAATAACCCCCACCCAAAAAACATTACAATCACATATCGTCCATCGACAACCCCACGTACTCAATCGTGTAACGGCGATGCAATTTGGCCACTATGTGAGAGGCCTTCTCCTTCAAGAGATTAATATTGATGCGCTGAGCTTGACGCTTAATCTCGCCAATGGTGATATGCCGCTCCACTTCATTGACTGCGACCAAATCTATCTCATTGTTTCCGTCACGTTCCCAGTAGTTTGTTACAAGGTTGTAACACCCTGTCTCTGCAAACTGCTGGCGCAGATATTGTTCCAGAACCAAGCCCGAATAAGTCTCGTAGTCGGCCTGCATTTTCTTTAGTACATAGTCTGTGTTCCCTATTTCTACCGCACTGATATATTTCTGCACAAATCGGAACCAAAAGCGCAAGAAATTATCCTTTATACCATATTTCACATTATGGCTTTGCTCTGTGGCAAGATAGGGCCGGTAGCGATAGATCAGGTCGTACTGCTTTTCCAACTTGTCCAAATACCCTCCAGGCTCAATGCCAGTGTAACTCTTGATATCTCCTCGGCTATTCTTTCCCTCTGCAATGGCATTGAGAATCGAAAAGTAGTTGCCACTGTCATGCCCCATCTCATCACTCAACATCTCTTTTCCCTCGGGCACAAAGTAAGACCCATAACCTATGAACTGCTTCAGCATGGTTTCCTTGCAGGAGGCTCCATGAATCAGCATTTCCTCAACGTACTTCGCCACTCCTCCTGTTGTCATATATAGGGTCAGCAAGTCATCATGTGTATAATCGGGATTGAAGTCTCCAAGAATTTCCTTCAAAACCAAGGTTGGAAAGGGCTGTAGGAGCAGCCGATTGCTGGCACGACCATATAGTGGCTCCTTCTTGTCATCAAAGATTTTGCTCATCATGCTATTGACCGAACCGCACACTATAAGGTTAATCTTGCTCTCGTCTTTATACGTATCCCAGATGTTCTGCATATCGCTGAACACCCCCTCATTGACGAACCTGAAATTCTGAAACTCGTCCAGTACCAGCGTGAAATTAACAATCTTCGACTGTTTCATAAGCACAGTAAAGAGCCGGCTGAACGACGTAAACTCTCCCAAATCAATTCCAAGGGTGTTTAGAATCACTTCGGCAAACTCCCTGCAAAGCATGGTCTCGCTCTTCCGACCTATAAACAGATACACAAAAGGTAGCCGCTTACAAGCGCGCTTTACAAGTGTCGTCTTACCAATTCGACGACGGCCGGTCACTACAGTCATTTGCGCATAGTTGGATGAGAGTTCTTCTATTCTCCTCAACAACTCAATTTCCTTATCTCTGCCATAGAATTTCATACACCATATTTTTGCAACAGCCGTTACTGTAACAGCCGTTGCAAATTTACAACCAATATTTTATATCTCCAAATTTATAAGGTAGGTTCTATAAATAAACTTGCTCTGATTTTGAATTTATATCAAGCAGATGCAAGACTTTAGCCCGAATGGGCCATTAGGATTTATGTCAAAATAAAAACTGGTATGGCATAAACAGACTTTATAATTAACATTCCGTCGGCCTTATTCCTACTTGGGTTTAATCATTTGCGCTCTCGTTCTATTGCCTTCACCTATTTCCCTTTGCCCTGTTATGCGTTTTGCATAGCATCTGGCAGTTATTCTCATCCGTTGCACCGCCTTTGCTCCATGCTGTCACATGGTCTGCCTCCATTTCGTTAAAGTTCCATATCTTCGCACGGTTAGCGCCGTGACCCACTGCACATAACAGGCAGTTGCTCTTACCTGCTGCTTTTGCGTTATTCGTCTGCTTATCATACACCTTTTTCGCCGTCCGTTTGTCAAACACCCTGATATTTAGCAGACTCGGTTGAACCTCGCCTCCAAGCACATATTCCCATATTCCACTTTTATCGGTCACCTGTTCATCGGCAAGCAATTCATTTATTCGCACCGATAGCTTTTCCGGATCGTAGCCTTTGTTATGATAGGTGCGCCACAAACGACCCCATTGCAAGCCCCTCATTCTATCATGAACATCAATAAAAGTCGAATTCACCCAACTTATTACACTGTCATAGTAATTAACCAGTTCCTTTATGTCGGTATCAGTTCTGTGAGCACTCATATAGGCATCTATCCGCCCTTTGTCACTCTCCGCTTCCGATACCCATCTTAATGCCTCTTCCAGTATCTCCTGACGCTTTGGATTTCCCTTGATATAGGTACTCCACTTCACCATTTCTGTATTGTTTGAATTGCTGAACACCGCTTTCGCGGCACTCACGAACGGTCCGCTGAATATTGCGTTCCTTTTCTCTTGCTCAGTTAGTTGAACACCTGCTATATTTATGGTCTCAAACCAGTTCTTAATCTCACTTTCCGTCCCTTCACACACATATATTGTAAGGCGACTCTCCCTTAGTCGCTTTTGCTTGTCTTGGCTCAGACCTGTAATTTGCTTATCGCGGCCGTCATCATCCTTTATTGAGAACCGCCCGGTTAGAAACCGTCCGAATGACGTGATACGCTGCTGACCGTCCAATACTTCATATTGCCCCTCGGCGGTTTTCACAAAGTATATCAACCCAAGCGGATAGCCTTTCAGCAAACTGCGAACAACTTCCACGTCTTTTTTACCGTCGCCATAGATGTAGTGACGCTGATACTCGGGTTGGATTGTGAGTTTACCACCCCAGCCAAACAATCCTTTTTGCTCCAGTTCACTATAAGTGAACCCTTTACATATATCTTCTACCGTGAGGTCTGTTAACAATGTTGTTTTCATATTTATCGCTTTTTACGTATTAATAATCTCTTATACTTCCGCACTCCATCCACTGCCGGCTGGGATATTTTACTTTGGCTATGCCACAATCCACATGAAAAGCCCACGCCTTCACTTTCCGATGCACCTATTATCTCAAATTGTTCAGGACAATACTTATCCAGGAATGTTACAGGCACACCCATTGCTCCATCGTAATCGCTTGGAATGCACTTTGTGGCTGGCACCTCTATCGCATCATAATTATCATAGTGCCTATATTCCTTTAATCCTATCAGTGACTTATCAGTCTTGAATTTGATATTATCTGCCATCGTCATTAGTTGCAACGGCTGATGTCGCCGCCCATGGTCAATATTGGTAAACCAACAACAATTCCTGAATTTCACAAGTCCTGTCTTCTCGTTATATACCCCATCTGAAAAATCCCGATGCATCTCAACTCCGAAGTATGCGTTCCCTCCTTGAAAACCATTTCCAAGCCACACTTCGTTTGCCTTGAAGTGTGGAAAAATTTCTTTGTATGTGATTGCATTGATGTTTCCAATTATAAGAAACTCTTTATTCGCCTCCATTAACCATCCGAAAAACTCACGAAATAGCGAGAATGGAGGATTTGTGATAATAATGTCAGCCTCGTCGCGTAGTCTCTTCACCTCATCACTGCGGAAGTCTCCGTCACCATCAAGGTATTGCCACTGCAGGTCATCGAACGTCACCTTACCATCGCCCGTAATATCGTGGTCAAGCACGAATATCTTGCCTTTGCAGTTGCTCTTGGCAGGATCGTATTGCTCCGATTCGAGTTCAAATAGTGACGGTTGCTTGTTCTGAATCTTCTTGGCATCGGGCGCGTAACTGGTGGAAATCAACTTTTTTAACCCGAACTCCTCAAATCGATTCGCGAAAAACAAGGTGAAATTGCTCCATTCCGGATCATCGCAGGGCAGCAAAATTGTCTTTCCTCTAAACACATCGGGGTCATATTCCACGTATGCCAGCACTTCGCGCTCTATATCTGCATACTGTGTATAAAACTCGTCATTCTTACGCTTCTTCGCCTCATCTAAGTTCTTATTAACCATAATTGATAGTAATGTTTGAGTTATTGCATTTACTATCAATTACGACAAATAGCAAAAAGTGCGTGATGCACCTCATTGCATTTAGCACGGGGCGGCCTCGCATGGTACCCCGGAATCTGTTTCTGAAAATACATCACGACTATTCCGTGAGCATTACTATTAAAACAGATTAAAGGCAACCACTATGAAGTCACCCATCACTCATTATTCCGTGCTTGTTATACCACTGAGATTGCGAGGCTCTTGGCTAAATGCGAAATAATAGCGAATGCTTTTATCTTTTCGGTATTTCTCCTCCGAACTCTGCAAAAATAACAAAAATATCTTAACTTTGCACAAACATTAATCAAAATTCACGAACACGATTCGCGTATGAAACTCGAACTTACAAAATCTCCATATCTTCGCATCGCGATTCACATCGCTGCGCTGATTGTCATCGTGGGAATCATTGTCCGCATTGTCCTTACCTGCATCACGCCTGCCGAGGCCGGACTCTCCGCGCTTAGCGTAACTCGTGCGTTGCTGCTTGGCGTCGTCAACGACGTCTGCTTCGCCATGCTGATTATGCTCCCGCTTTTCCTCACTTTCTTAGGACTCAGCAACGCGAAGTACCGCCCGCCTCTCGCCTATCTCATTCTGGCTCTGCTCATTGCGGCTTGTGTCTATGTATTCTGCTTCCATTCCATCTTTCACGACTACGGCGGCGGTGCGCCCATCATAGCACAGATTTTCTTCGGCTACAAACTCGTCAGTTTCTCCATACGCCTCTTTGTTCCATCCATCCGCGCCTCGTGGCGCAAAATCACCGTGCTGATAATGTGGGCCGCCTACGTCTTCGGCATTCTCTTCAATGCCGTGGGCGAATACCTCTTCTGGGACGAATTTGGCGTCCGCTACAATTTCATCGCGGTTGACTATCTGGTTTACACTAACGAGGTCGTAGGTAACATCATGGAATCCTATTCGGTGATTCCGCTCTTGATTGCCATCGTGGCCGTCACGGCTCTGATTATGTGGATTAGTTACAAGTTCATCTATTTCAAGGGAAAAGAGGAATTTCACCTGCCACAACTGGCTGCCGTTATCGGCTGTTATGCCGTGGCCACTGCGGCCGCTCTCCTTATTCTCGGTTTTACGCACGACCGCCTGCGCAGCAGCAACACTTACGTAACCGAACTGCAGTCCAACGGCGGCTGGGACTTCATCCGGGCATTTCAGAGCAACGAACTCGACTACGCTTCGTTCTATCCGATGCTGCCACCCGACGAATGTTCACGCCTCTACTCTTCTCTCACTACCGTCACTACCGTCACTCCCGACTCGACCGCTCTTCGCCCCGACTCGGTCTCTGCTCCTCGAAACATCGTGCTTATTTCCGTGGAAAGCCTCAGCGCGTCTTTCCTCTCGCGATACGGCAACACCGAGGGGCTCACTCCGCGGCTCGATGCGCTCATCGGCAAGAGTATGGTTTTCGACAGTCTCTATGCCGTGGGCAACCGCACCGTTCGCGGTCTCGAGGCTCTCTCCATCTGCCAGCCGCCCACTGCCGGAGAAAGTATCGTGAAGCGCCCTAACAACTCTCGCCCCAATCTCTCCATTGGCGAATTCCTAAGGCAGAAGGGCTACATCGTACAGTATGTATATGGCGGCGACAGCTATTTCGACAACATGGGCGACTACTTCTCACACAACGGCTACGAAATCATCGACAAAAAGAATTTCTCTCCTTCCGAAATCTCGTTCTCCAACATCTGGGGGGTCTGCGATGAGGACTCTTACAACAAGGCGCTTTCTGTCATCGACAAGAATGCCGCTTCGGGCCGTCCGTTCTTCACCCACATCATGACTGTGAGCAACCACCGCCCTTTCACCTACCCCGAAGGCAAGATTTCTATGCCCCAAGGCAAGTTCAAGACTCGTGAGGCCGGAATCAAATACACCGATTATGCCATCGGCCGTTTCCTCGATAAGGCCGCTTCCAAACCGTGGTTCTCAGGCACCGTCTTCATCATCATTGCCGACCACTGCGCCTCCAGTGCCGGCAAGACTTCTGTTCCGGTCTATAATTATCACATCCCTTGCCTCGTCTATTCTCCCTGTTTCATATCGCCGCAAGTGGTTGGCAAAGTCTGCTCGCAAATCGACGTTATGCCGTCGGTGCTCCGCATGATGGGCTTTACCCACCTCCCGCCGTTCACCGGACAGGACATTTTCCATCCGGCCTATCGCCAGCGCGCCTTCATGGCCACTTATCAGGACCTGGGCTATCTCGAGGACGACATCCTCACAGTCCTTTCTCCTGTGCGACGGGTTGCGCAGTTCGCGGTCAATTATAACCCGGATGGAACCACCACCGAGTCGCCGCTTCCCAAGCCGCGCCACGACCTCATTCGCCACGCTCAGGCGTTCTATCAGACGGCAAACCTCAACGCTCAGAAATAACACTTCTCTCGCCGGAGATGCTTACAGCCAACTCAATCATCACTCACCATGAGACGTAGAAACATACTTTTACTTGCATGGATTGCTTCTTGCCTCTGTGCCTTCGCGGCCGACATCTCGCCCACGAGGCTCCGCTGCGAATACCTCGACAATCCCACCCAAATCGATGCCCCTCGCCCTCGTTTCTCCTGGCTTAACTCACCTGCCGAGGGCAAGCACGGCATCAGCCAGACGGCCTACAGGATTCGCGTCGTCAATTCTCTTGACAATTCCGTGGCTTGGGACAGCGGTAAAATCCCTGCCGACTCGTCTTTCCTTATTTCATATAACGGTATCCCTCTCTCTTCCGCCACCCGCTACTCTTGGCGTGTAAAGGTATGGGACGGGAGGGGTAAGGCGTCCGGATGGAGCACTGAGGCTTCGTTCACTACCGGCATCCTCAGCGATAGCGAATGGCAATGCAGGTGGATTGGTGCTCCATGGCAGTCCGATGCCCCGTCGCTTCACAGCGGCGAATTGTCCCCGGCACCGCTCTTGCGACGCTCGTTCGCCATAACCAAGGACATAAAGTCGGCTTTGTTCGTAGGCACGGGTCTCGGCTACTTTGAACTTTACGCTAACGGTAACAAGGTTGGCTCCGGCGTTTTGGCACCTAATCAGACCAACTACGACTCCCGCCCCACTCTCGCTCACGGTTTCATCCCCATTGGTGATGACTTCTCCGAGTTCCGCATCCCTTATGTGGCTCTCGACCTCACAGCCCTCTTGCATAAGGGAGTTAACGCCGTTGGTGCTATTCTCGGCAACGGTTTCTACAATTCCATCAACCCTGCCGGTCAGCGTCAGATTACCGAACCCTACGGCTCTCCTCGATTCTTCGGCCAGATTATCATCCGCTACACCGATGGCTCTTCCCAGATAATCCCCACCGACTCGTCATGGAAAGTGGCTCCAAGTGCCATCAGAATCGACGGTCCTTTCTTGGGTGAAATCTACGATGCCCGATTCGAGCACAAGGGCTGGTGCTCCGCCTCCTACGACGACTCTTCCTGGCCCGCGGCCATCATCCGCAAGGCACCTAAGGGACGTCTCTTTGCCCAGAATGGCCCGTCTGATGCCGTATGCGAGACGTTCCGCCCCACCAGCATAACTCGCGACGCTAACGGCCACTATGTGGTCTCTTTCCCTAAGGAAATCTCCGGTTGGGTGCGCCTGCAAGGCATCTCCGGCAACCGTGGCGACTCCATTACTCTGCATTATAATTCTGAAACAAAGCAGGGGCAGAACGTCTATGTCTGTGGTGGCAACAACGGCGAGAACTACAATGCGCGCTTCACGTGGTTCGTATTCTCTTCGGTCACTGTCAGTGGATGGAATGGCGAACTCACGGCCGATAACATCTCTGCCTGCGCGGTCAATAGCGACGTGGAGCGAACCGGCCATTTCAGTTGCTCTAACTCTCTTTTCTGCGACATCAATGAGGCTTACGTCCGTAGCCAACTCGACAATATGCACGGCTCCATTGCCAGCGATTGCCCGCACCGTGAGCGCACGGCATACACCGGCGACGGTCAGGTGGCATGCCCTGCCGCCATGGAGTGCCTCGACATGACTGCGTTCTACAACAAGTGGATTGCCGACATCCGTGGCGCTCAAATCGATTCCACCGGATTCGTGCCTAACTCTGCCCCGTGGCAGCCCACCGCCGGCGGTGGCATCCCCTGGGGCGCGGCTATTAATATAATCCCTTGGGAATTTTATCTTCACTATGCCGATACTCAGGTCCTTAAAGACAACCTCCGAGCCATGTGTCGTCAGGTCGATTTCATGTCTCGTTTCGTAAAGGATGGCATCATGGAGCGAACCGACTCTTGTCTATGGGTTACCTTGGGCGACTGGTGCCCGCCGGAAAAGTTTGTCTCTAAGGCTCTTATCCACACTTGGTACTACTGGCGTTGTGCTCTCGTCACGGCCAAGGCGGCCTCTGTCCTCGGCGACCCGTGTGCCCAGCGCTACTTCGCCATCGCTTCTCGCACTAAGGATGCTTTCAACAGCACTTTCTTCAACGAATCAACCGGTAGTTACGGCCCCTATGGTGGAAACATCTTTGCCCTTGCTATGGGTGTCCCCGATGAACGGCTCCCTCGTGCACTGGATGCGCTCAAGGCCGATATCGCCGCTGCCGGCGGCCACCTCGACACCGGAATCTTCGGCACTTCTCTCTTTTTCAGGACTCTGGCTCAGCACGGTCTCTCCGACCTCGCTTACGAAGCCATGAACAAGACTGATTTCCCCAGTTTTGGCTACTGGATTAGGCAGGGGGCTACCACCACGTGGGAACAGTGGGACGGCAAAAACTCTCACAATCATCCCATGTTTGGCGGTGCTCTCACATGGTTCTACCGCGATGTCGCTGGCCTCCGATACGACGAGGCGCATCCGGGGTTCCGCCACATCATCATCGAGCCAAAAATTCCGGCCGACCTCACCCACGCCGAGTATTCCACTCTCACTCCTTTCGGACATGCTGCCGTCCGTTGGCAGCGTGATGGCAGCAACGCCATCTCGCTTTCCGTCACCGTCCCCGTAGGCAGCACCGCCACCGTATCACTACCCTGCCGCGATATTAAGATTCTCGCGCCCGGAAACGTCAGCCTGACTGTCTCCGTCGTTGGCGACAAGCGCACCGTAACGTTGCCACAAGGCTCATATAGCCTCAGCGCAATCCTGAACTGATTATGCTTCCTCTCACAATGTCCACTTCACAACCAGAGTCGGAATAGCGTAAAACTGAGGCTCGCTTCATTATGACACACCCTCAGAATTCATTTCAGCTGAGTATCATAGTTAGTGGTGGCAACCGCTTACCAAGCGAAGCAGAGTTATTTTGACGGCTTATACTGCTGAATTTGCATTCTAATTCCCACAAGATCGCCTGAAGCAGAATAAATAAATTCTGAAACAAATATTCTATAATAAATAAAATCCCCACCAGAAAAATTTTCCACAACATAACCTTCCTTTGATTTGAGATCAAAAAGTATAGACCCCCAACCGGAAGTTGGTAACTTGTTTATACCATATATACTTGAGACCTGTCCATAATCAACGAATCTCGCGGTTACCGCATAATCAGGTTTAAATTCGATAACTGGACGCTTTTCTCCAAGATAGCCGCCGCGTGCATATACATATATACCATCAAATTTATACCAATCATCTACGCCATTGAACGTAAACGTATGTTCTACAATTTCATTTTGGTTTGTTTCGTTAGTCGCTTCATTGGGGTCTTTCGGCTCATTATCGCCGCCGCAAGATGCTATTGCCAGTGGTAACAGCATCAGAATAAACATTAGAATTTTTTTCATGTTGTAATAAGTTTTGTTGGGCATCAGTCCTACACCCATTAATACGAAGAAAGCGTGGACTGAATTGCCACACCTATCGCTGACGGTCGTAGGAAACCTAAAGATGAAGATGATGGGAATAACAGCTCACGCTATAGCGCAATCCATTTCGCTATCCCTCTCATCTTCGTGAAAATTTCCTACGTTTTCAGCGACGAGTGATAAGCAAAACGCTTCTTTATTATTCAAAAAGTCCGGATTGTTGCCAATCCAAACGCAAATATAGGCATAATCTCCAAACCGACAAAAAAAGAAAGCTTTTTTTTGAGATTGTGAGCGCGCGTTTTCACAAATAGTCGTTATCTTTGCGGTGTTTTTACCGACGAAATATCTTCAACAGCAATGGCAAAGACAACAGAAAACAAACGATCGGAGGTATCATTGACACTAACCAATGAAAACCCTCAAATCAGCATCATACAAGGTAAGATAGCGTTAATTCGTGGTCAGCAAGTCCTTATTGATAGGGACTTGGCTCAACTATATGGGGTTGAAGTCGCTCAAATGAATCGGCAGGTAAAGCGCAATATTGAGCGGTTTCCGGATGATTTCATGTTTCAGCTGACCAAAGAAGAATATGATAGTTTGAAATGCCATTTTGGCATTTCAAACCAGCGAGGAGGTGACCGCCGATTGCCATATGCGTTTACCGAACAAGGAATAGCCATGCTTAGCGGTTTGTTGCGCAGCGAGATTGCCATACACGCGAATATCTTGATTATGAGGGCATTTGTCGCTATGCGCAGATTTCTTACTGCCAATGCTCAAATCTTTCAACGCTTGGACAGAATCGAGGTTAAACAACTTGAGGATTCACAATGGAAAGTTGAGACCGATGCAAAAATTGTTGCCATTCTTGATAAGATAGAAGAAAAGTCGCCTTCACCTACAACCGAACAGATATTTGCCACAGGATGTATTTGGGACGCGTGGCAATTTGTTTCTGCGCTCGTCAAAAGCGCAAAATCGCGCATTGTGTTGATTGATAACTTTGTGGATGAGAGAGTGCTGACGTTGTTGTCCAAACGCGCCGATGGAGTTGCCGCAACCATTCACACTCGTTATAATCAGCAATTTTTGCTCGATTTGGAAAAATTTAACAAACAATATCCTGAAATAACTTCGATACAAATTCCACACAAACATCATGACCGATTCCTAATTATTGACGACATCGTTTACCTTCTTGGCGCAAGTGTGAAAGATATGGGAACCGGGTTGTGTGCAATAACAAAACTTGTTACCACGCCCGAAGAAATAATAGCAATGATAAAGTAGTTTTTCTTTACTTGCGCTTGTTTTTCGGACTTTTATTAATCATAAATCGTAGGCAATTTCCACGGCTATAGCCATAGTTGCCGCAAACAGGGCGATGACGTAGCCTACCATGGTGTTAGCCGCAGCCATGAATAGGCATACAGCGCGGCTGTTGCCGCCTGCGCCACGGCTTAGACGACCTGCGCGGCTCACCACTCTTGCGAATCACCCATGCTATAGGGACACCTCGCTACTCTCAGCCTTTTCCGTCAGAATGTCCACTTCGCGGCAAGCGTCGGAACTGCGTAAAATTTATCGTTCTTCCCTTCCTTGTCATACACGAAGTTACAACTCAGTTCCAACTCCGTACCAAGGCTCAGGTTCACCTTGTCCCAACCCTTTATCACATTCAGATTGAACCAAAACTGAGGCTCACTCAGGAATATCAGTTTGCCCTTCGCGTCCTTGTCGTACCATAGGTCCAAAAAACCGCTGAATGTGCACAGTCCTTTTGCGAACGTGTTTCCCCACACTGCTGTCAACTGGAATCCGGGGAATCCCTTGCGACCTTGCCCGTTGAAATATTGCTTATACATGGCCTGCAGTGAGAATGTCTTGCTAAAGTCCGCGCTTGCCCAGTTCCACGCGGGACCCACCAGCAGCGCGTGCTGGAATCGCGATGCCACAGTCGTGTTCTTTATCGAGGTCAGTCCGCCGTCATACTCAATGTGCGCTGCCCAGCGGCTCTGTTTTCCCAGTCTAAACTCGCGGGCAAACTCCCAGTAGGCTCCCGCGGCACCATCACCATAATAGTCTATGTCGGTGAAGAAAAACGTGCTGCCCCACTTGTCAGCCTTGAACATCTCCACTGTCGTTGTCACCTGCGGACGGCCTTTCAGGTCGTCATAGAACGCGTTTCCAAAGTCATAGTGCAACTGCACATTCTGAGCCAATCCCTGCATCATTGCCAGCATCGCTGCCACAATCAAATAAATCCGTTTCATAAATTACATCATCTGGTTTATGTTAATATTTTAATCAGCTAACAGCTAAATAGCTAATCGCTAATCGCCAATTCACTATAATCACCCTCATGGCCCTCACACCCGGTTTATTCCTGTTAGAGGTCATATAGGTCCTATAGGCCCCATAAGCCCTATCACCGCACCTCACACTCGGCCGGGACATAGACCTCGAAGAGGTCGGGCGGGTCGGAGACCCGACTTTGTGCGAAAAACCATGCCAGAGGGTCGAAGACCCTCGCCGCTTGGTCACAGCAGGCACGGCAGGAAAGTGCCTCGCAGAGGAACTTCACAATACTCCCGCATGACCCGCTAACCGCTACTCGCTTCCCTTAAACGTCACCATCCGGTTGAACACATAGTTCGCTATCGTATAGAACACCATCGCTATCACCATCACTATGTTTTGCCCGGCATGTTTCATCGGCAAGAACGGTATCACATCATCAGCAAGATTCTTCCAACCGAATCCCTCAAGCAGCACCCAACTCACCATCAACTGTAAAGTCAGGCACAACAAGAAGCCGGCAACGAACAGCGACAAGTCGCGCTTTAGAGTACCGTGTGTTTTGAACACCCAGTTACGGTTCCAGATAAAACTGTTTATCACGCCCAGCACATAGCCCACCACGTTCGAGATTCCGTAGGCTATGCCAAGCCCTGTATTCATCAGGTAGAACGTCGCCAGCGTGATAATCGTGTTGCTCATTCCTATCACACCGTACTTCAGCAACTGAATGCCGGTTTTCATTATCTCACTCTTATTCAGTTTCATCGTATTCGTTTTTAATTGGCTTCTGTATCTTTATCCCTGGCATCGACCAGTTATGCTTCACGGCGTAGAAGCGTACCAGTATCACCAGCAACGCACACGCCATCTGCTGCGTCACGCTCGAACCGCCCAGCACCCCGCATAGCCAGTATAGAACACCGCCTGCTATGCACACCGTAGCGTAAATCTCCTTGCGGAAAACCAGTGGCACTTCGTTGATGAATATGTCGCGTAGCACGCCGCCCATCGCGCCGGTTATCGTCCCCATGATTATGGCCACCCACATCGGATAACCCATCATCAGTGTCTTGTAGATACCCACATCCACAAACAGCGCCAACCCGAAGGCGTCAAAAATGTAGAACGTCCCCTCTATTTTCACAAGGTATTTCTTGAACATTATCACCACTATCAGGCCGCCAACAGTTGCCACCGCATACCACGGGTTTAGCATCCAGAATGGATTCACTCCCAGAAACACGTCACGCATCGTTCCGCCGCCTATCGCCGTTATGAAACCTATCGTATAGGCGCCGAACCAGTCAAAGTTCTTCACCGCCGCCAGTCTCACGCCGCTTATCGCATAGAACACCGTGGCCACTATCTCTAATATGAATTCAAATGTTTCCACTTTCTTCTTAAATCTCTTTCTACTTTTCGCGTCCGCTTTCCGTAATCTTCACACCGATTTCCGAAATCCCTTTCAGGGTGTCGCCTTCGCACATCGCTTGCCACACCACCACCTTCAGGGACGCTTCGGGTGATATGTCGCGAGCCACCTTCGCTTCTGTGTGATATAGAGCGCCGAACCCCGAGCCTGTCCAGTTTCCGTATTCATCAGTTACTGGAATACTCACATTCCGTCGCTCCACCTTGCCGGTTTCACTTATCATATCCACCACCAATTCAAGCGTCCTGTAGGCATAACTTGCGTCATGTCGCACGCTCACCGTCACGTCTGCTCGTTGCACCGAATCGGTCGTTTCGCAAGTATAGTGAAGCGCCATTTTTCGCTGCCAGCCATCCTCAGGCAGTTGCTTAAAACTGCTATACACCACGTGCTCCGCGTCACAGCCTGTTAGGCTCAGCAACACCATCACCAGCACGCCCCAGAATGCCCGCCGCGCCATTTCAGTTTCCCTGCGGCTTCGGCGTTTCCGTATTTTTTGCGTTTCGGTTATCATTGTTGCGATCTCGGTTGTTATCTCTGCGACCGCGGTTCCGCTTTCCGTTACTACCATGCTTCCGCTCTTGCGCTTCGGGACGCTTCGATTCGGCTGGAGCAACTGTCTTGTCGTCTCGCTGCGGCACCGCCTTCTTCGCCTGGGGCTTCTTGTTCTTTTTCTTCTTCTTTTTGTCGAACCTGTTAATCGCATCCTGACCAAGTATGTCCCCGAAGGCCTTGTGCTCTTTCGCTCGCACGCCCGCGTCTGGAAGTAACTTCTCCGGCTTCTCTCCTGCGCGGTTCATCTCTATCACTTCATACACGCGTATCGGACTCAGCACCACCAGATTTGCCGGCACACGCTTGTCCGTTGAGTAAGTCATCTCTTGCTTAATGATATCGGTCTTAAAGTGGTAGTATGTCCCGTCCATCGTCTCAAGGGGTACATCGCGAGGCGGCAACTTCTTGCTTACCTCCACATACGAGTCCACCTCAAAGTTCATGCAGCATTTCAGCTTGGCGCACTGCCCGGCCAGTTTCTGTGGATTGAGCGAGATATCCTGGTATCGTGCCGCGTTCGTCGCTACCGACACAAAGTTGGTCATCCAGCTCGCGCAGCACAGCGGACGGCCGCACGGACCTATGCCGCCTATCCGCCCTGCCTCCTGGCGGGCGCCTATCTGCTTCATCTCCACTCTTATCTTGAACACCTCGGCCAGCACTTTAATCAGCTGTCTGAAATCCACGCGCTCATCGGCTATGTAGTAGAATATCGCTTTGTTTCCATCGCCCTGATACTCCACGTCGCCTATCTTCATCTTCAGGCCCAAATCCACCGCTATCTTGCGAGAGCGTATCATGGTGTCCACCTCTTTCGCCTTTGCCTCGGCAAAGCGCTGCAGGTCGCTTTCTTTTGCCTTGCGGAACACTCGCAGCAATTCAAAGTCCGGCCTCAGATTTGCTCGCTTCATCTGCAATTTCACCAGCCGGCCTAGCATCGCCACCGTGCCCACGTCGTGCCCTGGATTTGCCTCCACCGCCACCACATCGCCTATCTTCAGCGGTAAGTGGGCCGAGTTCCTGTAGAAGCTCTTTCGGGTGTTCTTGAAATGAACCTCCACCAGCTCATTCTCGTTGAAGCCGCCGGGCACATCACTCAGCCAGTTGTAACTGTGCAGATTGCTCCGGCTGCGGCATCCGGTCTCTCCCTGGCAGCAACCGCCTTCACACCTCACACAGCTGTCAGTCACACCGGCCTCTGTCATTCGAGGCACCGGCTGCTGAACTGCGCTGTCTGTCTGTTTCTCTAATTCGTTGCTCATCGCACTGCCGGAATTTTATTTTGCGTAACTCACAGCTCGTGTCTCACGAATCACTGTTATGCGCACCTGACCCGGGTACGTGAGCTCGTCTTGTATCTTCTGTGCTATCTCGTTGCTCAGCTTCTCGGTCTCTTCATCGCTTATCTTGTCGGCACCAACTATCACACGCAACTCTCTACCGGCCTGTATCGCATAGGTCTTAACCACTCCGGGATACGAAAGAGCCAGTCGCTCCAAGTCATTCAGTCGCTTGATGTACGCTTCCACTATCTCCCTGCGCGCTCCGGGACGGGCACCGGAGATTGCGTCACACACTTGAACTATCGGAGCATACATGCTCGAGGCCTCCAACTCGTCGTGGTGAGCGCCTATCGCGTTGCAAATATCGGGCTTCTCCTTGTACTGCTCCGCCAACTTCATTCCCAGCAATGCGTGCGGCAGTTCGGGCTCGTCATCGGGCACCTTGCCTATGTCATGAAGCAAACCTGCCCTACGGGCCTTCTTGGGATTAAGTCCCAGTTCGCTCGCCATTGTGGCACACAGGTTGGCCGTCTCGCGGGAATGTTGCAGCAGGTTCTGCCCGTAGCTCGAGCGATACTTCATCTTGCCTATCAGCCTTATCAACTCGGGATGCAGTCCGTGAATTCCCAGGTCTATCGCCGTGCGCTTGCCGGTCTCTATGATCTCTTCTTCCACCTGCTTGCGCACCTTTGCCACCACTTCCTCTATGCGGGCCGGGTGAATACGTCCGTCACTCACCAGCTGATGCAGTGCCAGGCGGGCTATCTCACGGCGCACCGGGTCAAAACCGCTCAGTACTATCGCTTCTGGCGTATCATCCACTATGATTTCTATACCTGTTGCGGCTTCCAGTGCCCTGATGTTTCGGCCTTCACGACCTATGATGCGACCTTTTATCTCGTCATTCTCAATGTGGAACACTGTCACCGCATTCTCTATTGCTGTCTCGGTGGCCACGCGCTGGATGGTTTCCACTATGATGCGCTTCGCCTCCTTCGTGGCAGTCATCTTGGCGTCGTCCATAATGTCGTTGATATACGATGCCGCGGCCGTCTTGGCTTCATCTTTCAGCGACTCCACCAGTTTCTCCTTCGCCTCCTCAGCCGAAAGGCCGCTCACGTGCTCCAAGGTATCACGAACGCTACGCTCCATCTTGTCCACTTCCTTCTTGCGGTCTTCCAGCACATTCAGCTGGTTGTCAAGGGTTATCTTCAGACTGTCGGTCTCATTCTTCTTCCGCGCCAACTCGCCCTGAAGCTGATTCAGTTGCAGTTCGCGCTGCTTCAGCTTTGCTTCGCTCGACTGTACCTTCGACAAGCGGGCGTTTGCCTGCTTCTCCGCCTCGCTCTTGATGGCCAGACCTTCTTCTTTGCCTTTGATTACCTCATTGTTCTTCAGAACCTCGGCCTCCAGTTGAGCCTTCTCGATAATAGTATTCGCTCGTGACTTGGCGTTTCGGCGAGTCACTACCAGCGTTGCAACTGCGCCCACTATAAGCGACGCAACTGCTGCTACAATAATTCCTATATATTCCATTTTGTCTTGTTAAAAAATTAAATTTATATAAACTAAATGCAC
Source organism: uncultured Porphyromonadaceae bacterium (assembly GCA_937892215.1). GTDB lineage: Bacteria > Bacteroidota > Bacteroidia > Bacteroidales > Muribaculaceae > Sodaliphilus. Next base: position 26,147 of record CALAVE010000026.1, on the reverse strand, counting down.
CGCCGTCCTTTCTCGCTGCCCGACGCCGTAGCCCATAACCACAAACGTCAGCTCTCGCGACACAAGTCCGGTAGTGCAGGAACCTAAATTTTCTTCTCGCCGTTATCCCCCAAGCCAAACTAACTGTTTGTCACACAGTTAACCCAACTCACTTAGAGTCAAACTTTGATTACTATTTCGTCGAGCCGCTGCTCAAACGCCGCAAGCAACTTATTCACAGACGCATTGTCTTCATAGCTCTGCAAATAAAGGCGAGCGAACTGGAATGCCACCATCGCCATCACTTCTTCACTCGAGCGGCTCGAACCGAACGAACGCATCCACTTCTCCCACAGATTGTTCACATTCTTCTCTGCGTTTCTGAATAGTGGCTCGTCCTTTGGATCCACACTGAGCTCCAGTGGTTTAAGTTCTGCGATATGTATCCAAATCTTTATTTTATTTTCCTTTGCCATAGCATCATTCGTTTAGTTGAGCGATGCTCTTGTCAATGTCCCGCACTAATTTGTTTATCACAGCTCGGTATTGCTCCACTTGCTCTCTGTCGGGCGCTATGCTTCGCGCCATCTTCAGATACTCACCGTCTTGCTTCAGTCGCTCATTCTCTTTTCGCAACGCGATGATCTCGTTTTGCAACTCCTCTATCCTTTCTGCCAGACCATTACGCTCGTCCTGCAAGGTATTGTATTTCTCCAGCAGAACCGAGCTTTTATTCCTTATCCGCTCCAGCGTGTCTCGCAAATCAGATGCCATAATAATCCAAAATTTTACAAAAGTAACAATTTTTCAGCACATACGCAAATCCACGCTCTTTTTTCCTCAGCCATTTTCTTACCGTGAATCTCGATATAACCATGAAAATCACCTCTTTCTCACCATCATGTCAATGAACTCTTGTCTCAGTAACGTTCGGATTTGATATTATCGCTTCCACAGTGCAAAATTACTGCTTCTGAGCCCACTTGTCAATGCCATTTTCTCCACACCTCACTCCCCTCTTCATCTCTGCTCTCGCACGACATTCATCGCTTTTTTCGAGCCTCTCGCCCGGCAACCTACACTCCTTAAAACCACCCTTTTGCCCACTGGCACACTCTCATGCGAATAACATAGCATTTTCAAAAAAATTTTGCTTTTGCGCTTTGTTTACACTACCTTTGTGCTGAGATTATGAAACATCGCTGGTTCCATTATATGAAAGTGGCTTGCCTCCTGGCGGTTTGCTCCGCTGCGGTTGCGCTCTCTTCGTGCAGCTACACCAAGCATGTCCCGCAAGGTCAATATCTGCTCGACCGCGTACGAATCAACGTTACCGATGCCGACAAAGCACCCGATTTCGACAAGAGCAATCTCTCCGGATATCTCCGACAGAACGAGAACCACAAAGTTCTCGGGGGGCTCAAACTCCAGCTCGCCATTTATAATCTCTCCGGCAAAGACACCACTTCGCGGTTCAACCGGTGGATTCAGAAAATCGGAGCGGCTCCCGTAATCTTCGACTCCGCGCTCACCGTCGCCAGTGCTCATCAGCTCAATCTCGCCGTAAGCAACCGCGGATACATGAAAAACAAGGTCACAACCGACGTCTCTCTCGATTCCGCCAAGAAGAAAGCCCGGGTAACCTACGATATCACGTTGGGCAGGCCATACATCGTCCGCTCCATAAGTTACAACATCCCTAACGACACTCTGCGAAAAAAGATTCTTGCCGACTCCCTGCACTTCCCCATCAAGGCCGGAGACATCTTCAACCATAACAACCTCGACAAATGGCGCACGCAAGTTACTGAGAACTTGCGAAACCAAGGCTACTTCGCATTCACCAAGGAGAATATCACATTCTTTGCCGACACCGCAGCCAACTCCTACGACGTTGACCTCACTCTTGCCACCGTTGACCTCCGACGTGACAACAGCACTGCTCTGAGTTTCGATATGGAGAAACCGTTCATGGTGCGAAACGTAACCTTTGTCACTAACTATGACCCCGTGCTCATGCACGACGGCAACTACTTCGCCACCGACACTGTCTCACACAACGGCTACCGCATTTTCTACGGGGCCGAAAAGTACCTCCGACAGAGAGTCCTCGAAGAATGCTGCTTCATAAAGCCGGGAGAACTCTATAAAGCCGAAGACGTCAACCGAACATATCAGGCTTTCGGACGGCTCGACATTCTTCGATTCGTCAGCATCGAAATACAGCCGGCCGGGGAAATTAACGGTATGCCCATGGTGGACACATGGATTCTTCTGTCGCGCGACAAGTCTCAGTCCGTAAGTCTCTCTCTCGAAGGTACTAACAGCGAAGGTGACCTGGGTTTCGGGGTCGGACTCGACTACCAGCACCGCGACATCTTCAACGGGGCCGAGACGCTCAATGCCAAGGCCAAGGTATCATACGAAAGTCTTAGCGGAGACCTCAGCGGTTTCATCAACGACCATTACTCTGAATATGCCGCCGAAATAGGTATTAAATTCCCTATGTTCAAGGCTCCTTTTCTCACCGAGAAATTCAAGCGGAGTATTCAGGCTTCCACCGAGCTCAACACCACTTTCAGTTACCAGCGTCGCCCTGACTACACCCGCATCATCGCAGGTGCCGGTTGGAAATACGTCTGGAGGGAACGCGGACTCCAAAATAGGCACACTTTCAATCTCATCGACCTCAACTACGTCTATCTTCCTGAGTTCAAGGAAGATTTCCGCAAGAAAATAACCAATCCTCTGCTGCTCTACTCCTACGAGGACCACTTCATCATGCGATTGGGTTACTCTTTCTATCACACTAACAAACAGTCTTCTGCTATTCTGGGAACAAAATTCCAGCCTAATATCTACACCATCCGTGCCTCCGCCGAAACTGCCGGAAACCTTCTCTACGCAGGCTCCAAAATCTTTGGCCAGAAACGCAACGAAAACGACTCATACAAGATCTTCGGAATCCGATATTCTCAGTATTTCAAGGCTATGGCCGATTTCGCTTTCACGCACCGATTTAGCGATCGCACCTCTATCGCTTTCCATCTGGGTGCCGGGGCCGCCGTACCCTACGGCAACTCTGAGGTAATACCATTCGAGAAACGATTCTATGCCGGTGGGGCCAACAGCGTCCGAGGCTGGGGCGTCCGAACACTGGGGCCTGGCAGCTACAACTCCGAGAATTCGCAGACCAGATTCATCTACCAGTGCGGTGACATCCGACTCGATGCCAACGTCGAATTCCGGGCAAAACTCTTCTGGGTCATAGAGATGGCTGCCTTTATCGACGCAGGTAACATCTGGACCATTCGCGATTACGAGGACCAACCCGGCGGAAAGTTCGAGTTCGGCAAGTTCTACAAACAACTCGCCGCAGCCTACGGCATCGGGATCAGACTCGATTTCAACTACTTCCTGCTTCGTCTCGACATGGGCATGAAAGCACATAACCCTGCATCAGGACAGGAAACCTGGCCTCTCGTACACCCTAATTTCAAGCGCGACGCCGCCTTCCACTTCTCAGTCGGATACCCCTTCTAACCCCCTCACCACACCCTCATCCCCTCCACATAAAGCGCTAACCTCCTCATCCAGTTAAAGCCCAAATAGAATCGGGTAGAGCCCGAATAGAAACGTAATGTTTTTACCAAATTCATGACCGCAAATCTCTGCCCACATCGAAACTTTTCATTAAATTTGCACTCTCAACACATTTCGTTCTGAAACTGATATGAAGAAACTCGTGATTTTTGACTTGGACGGCACCCTGCTCAACACCATTGAGGACCTGGGTCATGCGGCCAACTATGCGCTGGAAATGAACGGATTCGCCACCCACACCATGGCGGCTTACCGCTTTTTCGTGGGTAACGGTGTGCGGAAACTAATCAATCGTGTACTACCAGAGGACTACCGAAACAGCGAAACCGTGGAAAAAGTCCTCAAGGACTTCATGGTCTATTACGACGAGCATAACACCGATTTCACCAAGCCCTATAGCGGCATCGAGGAACTGCTCATCACCCTGCGCGAGCAGAATGTGAAACTCGCCGTCGCCTCTAACAAGTACCAGAAAGCGGTTGAGCGTATCATCGAGCACTTCTTCGGCAATATCAACTTTGTCGCCATCGAAGGACAGAAGGACGGCGTCAACGCCAAGCCCGACCCTTCCATCGTATTCAGCATTCTGGCCAAGGCCAAGGTTCCCAAGAGCGAAGTGCTCTATGTGGGCGATTCCGGCGTTGATATGGAAACAGCGCGGCGCGCTTGCATAGATTCAGCCGGAGTAACATGGGGGTTCCGACCGGAAAAAGAGCTGGTGGAATATTATGCGCAGAACATCATACACAACCCCGACGAAATCCTCAACCTAATCTGAAATCATAAACAGTAACTTTATGGAATGGCTAATCGAACTTGTTAACGGCAACGGCATAGCACACGCTATATTCATCTACGCCCTCGTAATTATGTTGGGCGTCATACTCGGCAAAGTACGATTCTTCGGCATCTCTCTCGGTGCCACCTTCGTCCTGTTTGTGGGAATCCTTATCGGGCACTTCGGTTTGCAAGTCGATGAGAGCATCCTCAAGTTCGTCCAGGAATTTGGGCTAATCCTGTTCATTTTCTCCATTGGTCTGCAGGTGGGACCGTCTTTCTTCTCGTCATTCAAGGAAGGTGGACTGATTTTGAACGGGCTGGCCCTTGTCATCATCGCGCTCAATATCATTATTGCCTTAACAATCTTCTTCTTCGACGATGGCATTCATTTCAACGAAATGGTGGGAATCCTCTCAGGGGCCGTCACTAATACTCCAGGACTCGGTGCGGCTCAGCAGACTCTCATCGAGCAGCAGGGACAGGCTGCAAGTGGGCTCAACGAGGCCATGTCCATGGGATACGCCGCGGCATATCCGCTTGGCGTTGTGGGCATCATTCTCGCCATGATTATTATCCGCGCTATCTTCAAAATCAATATCGGAAAAGAGGCTCAATCCATCGAAGACGAAAACAATCAGAGCCAACTCCACCCGCACGTACTCACCTACAAGGTCACTAACAAACTCATTTTCAACCGTAATATACTGAGTCTGCACAACATCATTGACCACAACTTCGTCATCTCACGAATGAAGAAAAACGATGGCACCATCATCATCCCCAAATCGGAAACCAAAATTGAGGAAAATGACCTCATGCTCATCGTCATGTCGGAGCAAGACGAGGAAATTTTCGATGCCGTAATCGGCCCTCAGGTGGATATGGACTGGAAAGCGGAGCCCACTCAAGTGGTTTCGCGCCGCATTCTGGTCACCAAGAGTGAACTGTCTGGCAAAAAACTGGGCTCTCTGCGCCTCCGCGCCGGATACAAGGTTAATGCCACGCGAGTCAATCGTGCAGGGCTCGACCTCCTTGCAAGTCCCAACCTGGGCCTTCAGGTGGGAGACCGCATCACCGTCGTAGGAAACCTCGACGACATCAATCGACTCGCCGAAAAACTTGGAAACTCCATGCGCCGACTCAACGAGCCTAACATGTTCACCATGTTCCTGGGTATTCTCGTGGGTATCCTCGTCGGCTCCATCCCCATGATGTTCCCGGGCATGACCGTCCCCATGAAACTCGGTCTCGCCGGAGGACCGCTCATCGTAGCCATCCTACTCAGCCGCTGGGGATATAAAATCAAACTTGTCACCTACACTTCTTCAAGTGCCAATCTGCTTCTGCGGGAACTTGGCATCTGCCTCTTCCTCGCTTCTGTGGGAATAGCCGCTGGTGGCGACTTCGCTTCCACCGTATTCAACAGCCGAGGCGCATCGTGGGTGCTCTACGGTTTCCTCATCACTTTCTTCCCGCTTCTCATTGTGGGTTTCGTGGCTCGGAGCAAATTCAAACTGAATTACTGCTCCATTATGGGCCTTATGTCTGGCGCCCTCACCGACCCTCCGGCTCTCTCTTATGCCAACAAGACAGCCGGCAACGACGCTCCCGCCGTAGCCTATTCCACTGTCTATCCTCTCACAATGTTCCTCAGGGTAATCTCAGCACAGATTCTAATCCTCGCCCTGGCCTGACAGAGCCATCGCTTGCACTTAAAGCAATTAGGCTGACTTCAGTCAGCCTAATTGCTTTAACCCGATTCGGTCATTAGGATTTATGTCAGAACAGATTTTATTTTGAGAAGGTTGCGAAGAGATTGTCGAAGGCATAGCGGGCTATGGCGAGACAATTTCTGAAGCAAGATTCCAGAAGAAAACTGTTATGGAATAAATAGACTTTATAATTAACATTCCGTCGGCCTAATGACCGATTCGGGTTTAATGCATCTCTATAAAACTGTGCTACCTTGCAGCACCTACGCAGTGCGCGGCACATTATTTCTCGGCATAGAATGTCATCTTCGCGCCCGTGCTGTCCTTCAGGATTAGCCTCTGATTCTCCAGTGTAACTATCTTCATGTTATCCATTTTGGGCATCTCTTTCAGCATTTCTTTCTTGAATTCACCCTCCAATGCCTTAAGCGATGGCCTGATCTCCTTATCAAGAGCAGCCTTAGCCTTTGCGTTCAGCCCCTTGACCTCATAGTCAATTTCTGCTTCAGCCTTTGCGTTGTTAAGTGCTATCCTCAGGTCTTTATCCTTTCGGGTATAAGTTCCGGGGACTGTCAGTCCTGCCACTAAGGTGATGGGCACACCATCCTCCTTCATCTCTTGCTGAGCCGCTATAAGCAGTTCACAGGTGCCATTATTATTGAACGTCAACGCCACGGCCACGCTTTCTCCATCCTCGTCGCCAAGCATTGTGCACCACTGCTTGCCGGTCAGGCTCTGAGCATTAATGGCTATTACCGAAACCAGCGCAAGCACCACTGTAAATAAAGTCTTCTTCATAATCCGGATATTTTATTCTTTTAAACCTAAATAATTTCTTTTTAATCTAAAAGATAGCAAGTTAAGCCTTCTCAACTTAGATATATTTCTTTAGCACGTCGCGCCACACAAGGTAGGCCTTGCCCATAAGGTGAAGTCCGTCGTTGGTGTACTCTCGTTTCAGCTTCCCGTCTCCATCCACCATCAGCGGATACAGGTTAATCCATGTCACACCCTGCCTCTGAGCCACCTGCTCAAGTAGCACATTGGCCTCTCTCACCACGTATTCGCGGTCTTTCAGCAACTTCCACATCCGCACGTCGTTATTAAACGGCAACAGGCTCTGCAAGTATATCTTGGTTCGTGGCGACGCCTGCTTAATAAGTGTTATCAGTTTCTCCGTCACTCTGGCTATACTGTCGGCATCCACGTCATGAGAGATATCATTCACACCGCCCATGATGAAGATTTTCTTCGGCTGGCCCTTCAGTATGGGGTCAAGGCGGTCAATGTAACCCTGAACTATGTCGCCCACTATGCCACGATTCTTAATGTGACGGTTTCCCAGTAGTTCGTTCCACTCGGCACCGTCCGTGAGGCTGTTGCCCAGAAACACTATATCGCTTTTGGTTATGGGCAACTGCTCAAACAACGTGACGCGACGGTAATAGTAAGCGTCATACTTTGCCTCCTGGGCCGTAGCCACGGCCAGTGCCATCATAGCCACTACCACAAGTGTCAGTCTTTTAATCTCGCTCATACCTGCGTTTTATTCCTGATTCCGATACGCGTCCACCGCTTTCTTCACCGAGCCGTGAAGCAGAAGCAAGCGCTTGGCTGCCTCATAACTCAGCCCAAGTTCCTCCACTACCATTCTGGTGCCGCGGTCCACAAGTTTCTTGTTGGTGAGCTGCATGTTCACCATCTTGTTGCCTTTCACGCGACCCATCTTAATCATCACGCTCGTGGAAATCATGTTACAGATAAGTTTCTGTCCTGTACCCGACTTCATGCGCGAACTTCCGGTCACATACTCCGGACCCACTATCATTTCTATGGCAATCTCGGCCACCTCGCTCACCGGCGCGTCGGGGTTGCTCGTGACACATGCCGTGAGGCACCCATGGGCACGGGCATCGCGCAAAGCCCCTATCACATAAGGGGTTGTACCCGATGCGGCTATGCCTATCACCGTGTCCTTATCATTAATGCCATATTCCAGCAGGTCCTTCCACGCCTGATCCGTGTCGTCCTCGGCATTCTCCACGGCATTCCTCAGCGCAGTGTCTCCTCCGGCTATAATGCCTATTATCCATCCCGGGGCCATCCCGAATGTGGGCGGTATCTCGCTCGCGTCAAGCACTCCCAGTCGCCCCGACGTCCCGGCTCCCATATAGAATATACGGCCGCCGCGGCGCATACGCTCCACTATGCCGGTCACCAGACGCTCTATCTGCGGAATGGCTTTCTCCACTGCGTCGGCCACCTTGTGGTCTTCCCTGTTTATTTCCGTAAGCAACTCATGAACGCTCTTCTTTTCCAAGTCATTATAGAGCGACGGCTGCTCACTTATCTTTACAAATGACATAACTGCTATTTCTTAAAACGCTATTAATTTGAATGATACACGATAAGTCCCTCCATAGGATCCTGAATTATGTTTCCTATGGTTATTCCGCGTGCGGCGGCGGCCTCTTTCAGCACGTCCTTTTCCAGCAGAGCTATTGACCCCACAAAGTTGCACGGCAGGTCCTTATAGTTGGGATAACTCTCCACGTTTCGCACGAAGAAGTCGGTGAATGAGCGGAACACTATGGCGCGTATCGACGGCTCATGGATATTATGCTCCAGGAACGGGGCGAACTGGGCAAGGAAACGGTTGGCGGCCGGTTGGCGATACACGGCTGTGATTATCTTGGTCCTGTCCAGGTCATATTCCTTTAGGAACTTTTCACACAGGTGCTCCGGCAACTGTTTCTTCAACACATCACCCACGAGCAGTTTGCCCAGAACGGCACCACTGCCCTCATCGCCCAGTATATAGCCCAGTGGCGACACGTTGTCCACCACCTTTTCGCCATCGTAGTAGCACGAGTTCGAGCCTGTGCCCAGAATACATGCGATACCGGGCTTGTGACCGCACAGTGCGCGCGCCGCAGCCAGCAAGTCACTGTCCACCTCCACCTTCTCTGCCGTGGGAATATTGGCCTTTATCGCGTTTATAACCTGACTTTTTATCTCATCAGATATTATTCCGGCTCCATAATAGTAAACCTCGGTCACCTTATATCCGCGAATGTGAGGCAGCAACTCTGTCTTTATTCGCTCAGTCATTTCTGCCTCTGTCATGAGCAATGCATTCATACCGGTGGTGAATATCTGCGCCACCTTCTCTTTTCCGTTAATCAGGCACCAATCTATCTTGGTTGACCCGCAATCTGCTATCAGAATCATAAGTCCTTATATTTTTATAGTTAAATTTTCACATAGATTTTCTTCTTGTACAACACGTACCCCAGCACCCAGTTAAGGCACACAAACAAGATTGCGTATAGGCACGAGGCCGTCTTCGGCTGGAATATGTCCAAAAGTCCGTCATAGACAAGGCTGTGTACGGTCACCTTCGCACCCTCTGCATCATACCACAGCGGCACAGCGCCAAACACTATTGCCAGCACGGTTCCGCACAGATACAGCATCAGCGGGTTCACACCGAATGCCTCAAAGAACCGGCTCCAGCGTTTTTTGCCTTTCACATCCACCACATGGATAAGCAGCGCCAGAATGCTCATCGCCAGACCGCAAGTAATCAGCACAAAGGTCGACGACCACATCTTCTTGCCCACTGGAATACCGTAACTCAAAAGCCACCCGCTGAGCATCAATATGAATCCGGTCAGCAGCAGTTTACTGATTCGGTCTGCATGATTATGGGTCTGCATGATAATTTTTCCCACCATGAATCCTATCAGAACATGCGCGATGCATGGGAGGGTGCTCAGCAGACCCTCGGGGTCGATTGGCAGTGTCACGCCATCCACAGTCTCTGTATAGAGATGCTTCTCGCCCAGCACACTCAGGTCAATACGGGCAATTATGTTATCAAGGCTGAATTCATATCCATGCCCCAAGCCCAGTATAAAGGCATATGCCACCAGAATCAGGGCTATTATCCACGGTATGAACTTGTGCTTGCACAGTACTGCAATCATCGACCCGAAGAAATACACCAGAGCCAAGCGCTGGAACACGCCCAGCGCACGAAGGGTGTCCAGATTCTCCAGTATTTCACTCACCGTCTTATCACCCGATAGCCCATAGACAAACCGCGCGAATATGCCCACAGCCCAGCCAATCAAAAACAGGATTACGGTCCGCCGAACTATCTTCCACAGCAACTTACCGCTTAGAGTGAACTGATACTTCTTCAGTGAGAAATACATGGAAACTCCCATTACAAACATAAAGAACGGGAACACCAGGTCGGTTGGGGTGAGACCTATCCACTCCGCATGCGCCAGCGGTGCGTACAAGTGCCCCCACGAGCCGGGGTTATTCACAAGCAGCATTCCCGCTATTGTGATTCCGCGCAGAATGTCGAGCGCCAGAACTCGTTGTGATTTACTTGCCATTTTTATCGTTTTTTGTTGTTGTACATTCATTTATCAGATACACAAGCGATTGATAGGGAACGCCACTGTGGGTGGTCAACCCCATCTCACACGTGCGGCTGTTCGAGAAGCCGCGCTTCACGCCGGCTTTCTCCACCTGCCGGCGTAATTTGCGCAAAGCGTACTCATTCAGTTCGGGGGTAAACATCCCCTTATCGCCGGCAAAACCGCAGCAACCCACTCCTTCCGGAACGAGCACTGCGGTGGAGCACTTCCTCGCCAGTTCCATTATCTTGTCATTCATGCCCATAAGTCGGGATGAACAGGTCAAATGAAGCGCCACAGGCTCATCGGTCGCCGTGAAATTCAGGTCTTCCATAACGTAGTCATGGATAAACTCAAGCAATTCCAGAGGTTTCAGGCGCTCCATGTGCCCACGCATACGATGCAGGCATGGGCTCTGGTCGCACACCACCGGATAACGCCCGTTTTCGCTCGCCGTCAGTAACGCTACTTCCAACTCAGCCGTTTTTCTGTTGGCTACCACCGGCATGCCCTTGCTTTCCCATATCATTCCGCAGCACAGGTCCTTCATCCCCTCAGGGAATATCACTTCCCATCCTGCCTTATTAAGCAATTTCACTACTTCGGTGGTCAAGTCTCGCTTCACGCCTTTCGAATGCCCGAAAGTCTGATTTAGGCAACTGGGGAAATACACCACCTTCTTTTCGCTCTTGGGCTGACGCACTTTCTTGTTCCTGTGCGGTTTAGGCAATGACGGGGTCCATAGCGGTAACCCCGCCTTGTGCAGAGCTCGCCCTGTTTTTTCCGTCAGATTGTCGCCCATCACTGCATGCGCGGCATTCGCCACATAAAGTAGCGTTTTCAGTCCCTTGCGAACTGTATTCATCTTTCGCGAGCAATATTCGCCAAACCTGTATCCACGGCTATCCGGACTCATGTTTTGGGTGCGGATGTCATGCGTCATATCGCCCACGTTTATCTTCATCGGGCACGACATTGAGCAAAGTCCGTCGGCGGCACAAGTCTCGTCTCCGTAATACTTGTATTGCTTCTCCAGTCGCTTAAGACGTCCTTTGTTCTCTCCTGTTTTCTGCAACCTGGATATCTCTCGGCGTGCCACTATACGCTGACGCGACGATAGCGTAAATCCGCACGACACGCAGTTCACCTCACAGAATCCGCACTCTATGCACTTGTCCACATGGTCGTTAGTGAGCGGCATAGGTTTGGTGTTCTTTATGTAGCAGTCAGGGTCGTCATTGAATATCACACCGGGGTTGAGCAGATTGTCGGGGTCGAATATGTTCTTGATTTCACGCATCACCTGCCACGCCTCGTCGCCCCACTCTTTCCGCACAAACGGTGCCATGTTGCGACCCGTTCCGTGCTCAGCCTTCAGCGAGCCGTCATATTTATCCACCACCAGTTTCACTATATCCTCCATCAGATGGCGATATTTTGCCACCTCTTCATCAGTATCAAAACTCTGAGATATGATGAAGTGATAGTTCCCTTCAAGGGCATGCCCATAGATGCAACTGTCGTCATAACCGTGCTCCACCAGCAGGTTTGCAAGGTCCACCGTAGCATCAGGCAGGTCTTCGATATGGAATGCCACATCCTCTATTAGCACGGTTGTGCCTAACGGTCGCGTTCCGCCCACACTCGGAAAAATCCCGGAGCGGATGGCCCAGTATTTCCCATATTCCTTAGGGTCGCTCGTGAAGTGTGCCGGCACATACAGTTCAAACTGTGACAGTAGCAGTTCTATCATGCCGATATTTGCGCTCAACTCCGATTCACTGTCGGCGCTGGTTCGCACCAGCACTGCCGTCAGGTTCTCTCCGGTAGTGTCGTTCACCGATGCCAGCGACTTGCGGTCCAGTATCTCAGCGCACTCCACCGGCAGGTTCTTCATCGCCACCACCGCCTCGCAGGCGCTACGCATCTCGCTGAAATATAGCATCGCACTTGCTGAATGGCTATAGAGGTGACCGGTCTGCATCGTGAATTCGCTCGCAAAACCCAGTGTCCCTTCGCTGCCCACCATCAAGTGAGATATAATCTCAAAGGGGTCGGTAAACCTAATCAGCGGGTAAAGATTCAGACCGGTAACGTTCTTGATGGAATACTTGCGCTTAATGCGTTCCACCAGCTCGGGATTGCCCATCACGCGCTGTCGCAGTGCCTCTATCTTTCCTATGAACTCGCCATGAGTCGCGCTGAATTGCTTTCGGCTCTCGGCATCACCGGTATCCAGTATAGTACCGTCGGCAAGAACCAGACGCATGCTTTGCAGCACCTTATCGCTGTTCGCGTGTGTGCCGCAACTCATACCTGAAGCGTTGTTCATCACTATTCCGCCCACCATAGCCGAATTTTTCGAGGCCGGATCCGGCGGGAAAATCTTGCCCAGCGGGCGCAGTATCTCATCCACACGGCTTCCCACTATTCCGGGTTGTAACGTTATGGCACTGGCATCAGCGTTAATGCTGTATTTTTCCCAATTCTTACCTGCAACTATCAGTATCGAATCGGTTACCGACTGCCCTGAGAGGCTGGTACCCGCGGCGCGGAACGTCACCGGCAACTTCATCTCTGATGCGGTCTTAAGCAGGAATGACACCTCCTGCTCATTCTCGCTCCGTATCACCACCTTGGGCAGCAATCGGTAGAAACTGGCGTCAGTCCCCCATGTGAGACAGCGCAAATCATCCGTATAAATTCGCTCCGAGGGAATCACTGCACTTATCGCCTCAATGTATTTCTTATAATTCTTTTTCATTCGGCTCTCTATTGGTTATCAGGCTCTGCTCCTACATTCTCTCGCCATGCCATCGCGTCATGGCTGTGGCTGCAAGTCGGAGCCTTCGTTATAGATGTAATACTTCGCGCTACGCAACTTAAATGTTTCAGCGTCCTTGTTGAAGTAGCCAATGATATCTTCCACCTTGAAACGCTTAATAAAACGCTCCCTTATTTCCTTTGTTCCGCACACCTTGTCGAACATGGCATAACGCTTGGGGTTCTGCTCAAATATCTTCACATCGGGATACATCTCGTGTATCACCTGAAGGAAATAGAATTGCGTAAGCGTCAGATTTGCTTTGTCCACGTCAGTGATATATGTCTGAACTCCATGAACTTCCTGCAACGTCTTATCCACCGCCACCGACAGAGCGAAGAATGGTTTCACGTTTATCGGGCGGAACTGCAGTCCTGGCAAGTTCAGCGCATTCATGCGTGTAGCCAGCGAGTCTGCGTCAATCCACGATGCGGCAAACAGTTGGAACGGCAACGTATAGCCTATTCCGGTGTTGAAGATATACAATTCGCCCAGTATGCCCGACAGCGGATAGAAGAAAGCACTCTCCGGTGTGGGAATCTGTGGTGATGGTAGCACCCAGGGCATTCCGGTGTCGCGAAACTTCATTGTGCGATTCCAGCCCTCCATGGGAATCACCGTAAGTTTTGCCTTGCCCTTAATCAGACCTTCTCCATTGAGGAATTTAGCCAACTCACCAGGCGTCAGGCCGTACAGATATGGTATCGCGTACTTGCTCACAAACGAGAAATAACCTTCTTCCACAAGGTTTCCCTCCACCTTGTTGCCCCCAAGCGGATTGGGACGGTCCAGCACCATAAATTCCACGCCGTTCTCAGCGCAGGCTTCCATGCACACACCCATCGTGGCATAGAACGTGTAACTGCGGCAACCTATGTCCTGAATATCATACACCAGCACATCTATGCCCTTCAGCATCTCGGCCGTCGGCTTATGAGTCTTGCCGAACAGCGAGAACATCTTTATACCCGTCTTGGGATCAACTGCATCTCCCACTGCATCACCGGCATGCGCGTTGCCGCGTACTCCATGCTCCGGGCCGAACAGTGCCACCAGTTTCACACCCGGCGCCTCGTTAAGGATATCTACTGTGGATTTCAAGTTATTATCTATTCCACTTGGATTAGTAACCAACCCCACACGCTTTCCTTGCAACTGCTTAAAGCCACCGTCGCGCAGTACCTCCACTCCGGGCTTCACCACCGCACTTACGCTCATAACCAGCATTGCCGTCAGGCAACTTATTATAATTCTTCTCATATCTCTTTCATTTTTAGGAAATTATTTATGTCCGTAATCCGGGTCAATTCTCTTGTCGGCGAAATAGGTCACAACCAGTGTCGCAATGCAGCAAACTATCACCATCCAGAAGAAATTAGCATAGCCTAGCATCTCTTGCAGATATCCTGCGAACATTCCCGGAATCATCATGCTCAGGGCCATGAACGCGGTGCAGATAGCATAATGCGATGTCTTGAATTCACCCTCCGAGAAATAAATCATGTAGAGCATATAAGCCGTGAAACCAAATCCGTAACCAAATTGTTCTATCGCCACGGCCGTACTGATAGCCACCAGATTTGTAGGTTGCCATATCGCCAGGTAAACAAATGTCAGGCACGGCAATGTCATACATGCGGCCATCCACCACAGCGACTTCTTTAGGCCCACTTTCGATGCATATATGCCTCCTAATATTCCGCCTATCGTCAGGAAGAAAACTCCTATAGTCCCATACACTATACCCACGTTCTCCGTTGATAGGCCCAGACCGCCCACTTCTCTCCCTGCCACCAGGAATGGTGTGCACATCTTAATCAGAAACGCCTCCGGCAGTCGGTAAAAAAGCATAAATATTATTGCCAGCCATAGACCAGGCTTCTTGAAATAAGTTGCAAACGACTGCCCGAACTCCACGAATATTTGCTTTGCAGTGGGCTTGCTCTCGCCATCGGCAATGTGCGACTTGTCGCTGTCGGGGCGTGGCACAAAGAACGTGTGATACAGTGTTACCACACTGAACATCACGGCCGTTACAAGCATCGTAATGGTCCACGACATAGGAATATCGCCGGTTCTGGTCTCAACCACTCCGGCTATATACACAAGCACTCCCTGACCGAAAATTGAGGACAACCGATAGAATGTGGAACGTATCCCCACAAATGCGGCCTGATTTTTCTGGGTAAGCGCCAGCATATAAAATCCGTCTGCTGCAATATCATGCGTTGCGCTTGCAAAGGCCGTAATAATGAACAGCAGCAATGTAACCGTGAAAATGCTTATTGGAGTCACTCCACTGGCAATGGTCTCACTCGACGGATGCGGCATGGTGAGCGTCAACAGAATAAAGGCTGCCGACATCAGTATCTGCATAGCAATGACCCACCAGCGCTTGGTCTTGATGATATCTACAAATGGACTCCAGAACGGCTTAATGGTCCACGGCAGATACAACAGACTTGTAAACAATGCCATTTCCCCATTGGGAACGCCCATCTTGGCCAGCATCAGCACCGATATGTTGTTCACAATGAAATAAGGGATTCCCTCTGCAAAATACAGTGTGGGCACCCACAACCACGGCGAAACGTTCTTTAATATCTTCTCGTTCATATTCTTTTGATTTTATTGCTGTTATCTGTCTAATATTCCTTATCGATACTCGCCCCCACAAAGTAATGAAGCAGTATCTCACGGTAATCATAGCCCTTGGCTCCCATTACAGCTGCGCCTATCTGACACAGACCCACTCCGTGGCCCCAGCCGGCTCCATAAAGTATAAACTTTTCCGGGTAACCCGCGCTATCCACATCGTGCTTCTCCACCACGAATGCCGAACTGTAGAGTGCGCTCTCACTAAGCGCATATCTTATAGCCAACTCCTTGCCGATAACTCTACACTGTTTCTCTCCAACGATTTTCATCTTATACAGTCGGCCCGACGTCCCGCGAGCAACTGGCTGAAGGTCCTTGATTCGGCCATAGTCCACGCCAGTGCGGCGACGTATCAGATCAGCAATCTCGTTTTGCGTGTATTCCACCTTCCAGCGATAGAAATCGGTTGTTTCTTGGTCGTAGTCGTTTAGCACCTGCGACAAGATTTCTTTGTCGCTCGTATTACAGAATGCCTTTGGCGACGACAAAATCCACTCCTCGGCAGCGGCCTCTCGAGTCAGGTCGGGAAAATCCGTTTCGTCCTCACCGTCTCTGCGGGCCTCAAGGTAACTGTGATGATGGCTCTCCCAGCAGTTCTCAAATTCCTCAAAGACTCCGCCGCACGACTTGGAAAATCGTGCGTCACACAGTTCTCCATTGCTCATTAGGACTTGCCCCCACGTAGCTTTAATTGCCTTTGCAACGGCTTCGGTCGTGGCTCGGGTGATGCCTTGATAGCGCTGACAGTGGTCATCGGCGCATACGTCAAAGTTTACATGGTCGTCACGATCCCACCACTTGATGTATTCACCGTCGCTGAACTGCTCTATTTCCGTATCAGAGTTAACCTCATCCGGGGTCTTCCTTATCTGCGCCAAGAGCCAACTCCGCGAAATCACCGCGTGAGCCTTAAGTAACTCCAGCGATGCGGTAGCACTCATCTCACTCGATATCACACTGAGCAGATAATCTTCTATAGGCAGGATATTGATAGCCGTTATTTTTTCATCTTCCACTATCAGATGCAATGCTCCTCGAAATGTCTGGTCCTCTTCCCTGCGCCAGTGGAAGCTCACGCCTATAGTAACATTGCGCAACGTGAAAGAATCTTGGTCCGGTTCAGTGGGCATGAAATTAAGGTCGGTATATTCTCGCCCATTCCAGATAATCTTGCCATTATTGCAAGCCACTAACTGTTCACCGGAAACCAAGTCTTCGTTCACAGTGTAATTCCCGTTAAGAACGAAAGCTATTTGAGGCTCATTCATGATGCCTACTCGCACCTGCGGCACATTTTTGTTCTCCATATATTGCGTTATTTCTCTTTCTTTATCTTTGAAAAATCTTTTCCTTTTCCTTCAGAAACGTTTCTAATGTCAGCGCACAATCGTCTTCATTGCGAGTTACCTCACAGAACACTTTTATCACGTCGTCTATCGTGATACTCCTGAAATCAGCCTCCCTGGGCAAGACTATTAGCCCGGCAAGGTCAACCGACGCAGGGCTCCACATAATTTGCCCGTCTCCATCACCATAGCACGATGGCCTATGACGGTATCTGGGAAATACCAGTAAGTGGTAATGATGTTTCCCCGCGTCAGTCCAGCATAGCACATTCTGCTTCGGCTCATACTCCCCGGCCGGCAAAATTCCTTGCAATTCAGTCAACCGGTTCTGCGCATCACCCTTATCGACGCACTTAAAGTAATACATCGCCCGGCCAAAATCATCCAAGTGCAGTCCGGCATTATGCCGTTCGCCGCATTGCCCTATCTGCTCACAGACAGGAAGTTCCTTGCGTAGGCCGGCCTGAAAATGGAAATGGTCGGGGGCAGATGCGCCACTTTCCGGGCCGTTGTAAAACACCACATAGCCGGGCAATTCATCAGCCAGTGCGAGCATATCGCCCACTCTTCCTTCAATTCGCTGTGGAACATGCTCCAATGCCGCTATAGTAAAATGACGGCTGAAGATGGGATACGGATTCACCTGAATCTTGTATCGCCCGTTCCACTCTATCGTTTCCTGCTCTTGTGGTTGGTTAGCGAGGCACAAAAAACATTTGCGACGCTTAAGCGATTCAGTATCAATACGGGCAGCCGTAGAACGCATTCGCTCCGGTATAAACCGCAGTTCCACGAATGTGTCTCCGCTGTCTCCGGTGAGCACCACCCTTTTGGCGCTCCGAACCGAGTTATAGTTGTCTCGCGCCAAATTCCAGTTCCGCAACTGTCGCTCAAGCATCGCTTCTATGTCTTCTTTCAGTGCCATCGCACACGAGATTACCGCTGTTTATTTCTTGTTAAGCGCAATGCGTGCCTGCAACTCCCATGTGCGGACACGGTCCTTATACAAGTTATTCCGGTTCATCTTCTCCACGTCCAGGCTGGCATCGCTATTGTCGTCCCAGCGGCGGCAAAGATACACCGGAGTGTAAACGCGACCAATCTGATAAATACGCGAGATGTTAAGTCCAAGGGCATAATCCTCTCCGTAACTCACGTTCGGTATCTTCACGTCACGGAGCACTGGCGTATAGAACGCGCGAGGGGCACCCAGACCGTTGATGCGCAACGCGTTGTTGCGGCCGTTTTCGGGTGTCCACTCCTTGTGGTCGATAATACCGGGAGCTATCATGTTAAGGTTGATGTCCGTCATCATATAGGTCCCCACCACCATCGCAACATTCTGCTCGTAGAAGGCGTTCACCATCGTGGTAAGTGTATTCTCATCCTTGTACATATCGTCACTGTCGAGTTGCACAATGAATTTACCCGCCTTCTCGTGATGTGCTGCCAGATTCCAATATCCGCCAATTCCCATGTCATAGTAATCGGCTATGATATGAATCAGCCTGGGGTCATCCTTAAACTCATCAATGGCTTCACGGGTGCCGTCGGTCGAAAAGTTATCCACCACCATAAGGTTAAACTTGAAATCGGTCTTCTGCGATAGCACACTCTTTATCGCATCACGGATGGTACGGATGCGATTGCGCACCGGTATCATTACCGTTGCCTCAACCTCAAACTCACCGCGATCAAATTCAATGTGCTTGAAATTCGGTTCCAGATATCCGCCTATCTCCTTCAGATGCTCGGTCACTGCCTGCTCCATCTCTATCTGGCGGCCCCGGTTCTTGGGGTCAACATAATCGAATATCTTCTCACCGCTCTTTCGGGTGTCCAGTTCCACGTCACTGTATAAGAACTCATTGATATGCGTGATTAGCGCAAATTGCGACAACTTCAGGCGCAAGTCATACAGGCCGGCCCACTCATAATCTGCCTTCATCGCTGCGGCTGCCTTTTTGAAACAAGCAGCACAGAAGAAAAGCACAGAACCGAAGTCGAAGTCATCGCGCAGACTTCCCATCTGATAATCAATCACCGGAGCTTTGTCTGCACCTTTCTCGGTCACGTTATAGTGGTCGGCATACACCATTCCTGACTGGCTGTCGGACAGAATTGTAACAAAACGCTCCACCGCGAACGGCGCGAATTTAAGTGTATCGTATTTGGTGTAGAGTAGCACCTGTCCTTCTCCGGCATGCTCGGCAACAGACTTGATGGTACTTGATGAGTTAAGATTATTCACACGAATCAGTTCGCAACCGTCCATACTATCGGTCACCTCTGCATTTGCCAGTAAATAGATCTTGTTTACCAGTTCGTTCTTTTTCAGTTCTTCAACTGTTGCCTGGGCCTGAGCCACACTGGCAAATGGAATAAAACAATTAATTGTTCCCATAATTTCAGTATTTATTTAGTTGTTTGTATTTGTCACTTTGCAAAAAAATCAAGTACGTTGCTCATCAGGATATTTCGTTCTGATTTGTCCTTAATGGTCTCAAACGGGAAACCGAGCACCACTGTGCGATATCCGCTTCTGTCCGATGCTATTCCGGCAGGGATATTGTTCTCCTGGTAACGCAGTATCGTAGCGCCGTTAGAGTCGCTCGCCTTTATTCCATCGGGCGATTCCACCGCATAGAAGTCCTGATTCAGTTTGTTCACGAATGTCAATTTGTGACCGTCCTCTATCTGCTTGAAAGTGGTCGGCACTGTAAACACCTCACCCTTAAGTGTAGCCTGCCCCGTCAGGAACTCGTAGCCCAGTACATTCTTGGCGAACGCTATTTCAGCATTGTCCGGATTTTCCTTGTCCCAGATATCGCTGCCCACGTATGCGCCGGTCACAAACACGTTTCCTCCCGCCTTGCAATAGTGCTCTATCACGCTTCTGAGCGCCGGCGTGAATGCCTTGTATTTGTTTGGAACGGCACCGCGTCCTATCTGTATCTCTTTCTGCTTTCCCAGTATAAGATCTACCGCCTTATAAGCGTCAAGCGCTATCTCGCCTTTTTCCACAGCTTCCACGCTCGCCGACACAAATGAATAGCCGGCATTCATGACAGACGCCCCGTGTATCTCTGGATAATTGAACGTGTTACCTGCAATAGGAGCGGTCTCATGGTTTGAACGGCTGGCACCGAAGCCGCCGGCATCGTCATCACGCCAAGGCTGATTCCTGCGGAACTCAAACTGAGCCCCCAGATAATTAATTTGCTGCATGTATGGAACTCCGTGGTCCTTAGCGTCATTGAATCCTGCAATCTCGCCTGAATCGAACCAGTCCGGCGCACTTACCCTTGTGAATCCGTTCACTACCATAACCATGCCCTTGCTGCCTTTTGCCACTCCCAGCGAAAGGACTTCGCTCGGGAAACTGCGCCCGCCTTCATTCATGGCTACAATCTTGTAACTGTGAATCTCATTATCAGTGACCGTTACCAGGTGCTCTGTGCCCGGAACAATTGCAATCTCCTTGAAGCCGCCATTGCCCACTTTCTCACACACCACATATTTCTTTGGGTCGGCATTAGTGCTCAAGTCGTCTTTTGTCGGCTTCCACGAGAGCAGGAATCTGCCGCCGTCCAGTTCTCTGATAGCGAACGAGTTCACTGGTAGCGGCTGCACCACATAGTCGCGGTGGTCGCGTTGAGCAATAAATTTCAGCATTCCTTTGTACACCGCACGGCTCACCGTAAAGCGGAACGACGGATCCAAGCCATATTTCATGTCGGCAAAGTTCTGATGCGACAGAAGTTCCAGCAGCATAGCGGGCACCTCGGGAACACGCGCCTCATAGTATGACGCATCGCGCATACCTCGGCGTGTCCAGTTCGGCTCATACTTGGCGCGGATATCGTTGCAAATCTCGGTCATCACAAGGTTCGTATAGTTTCGCGACATTTCGCGCGATGTACCATCCTCATAACGCCCGAAGTTCTTGCCATTCTTTCGCGTACAGTAGATTCCCAGAGTTCCCACTATTTCGTCATCGTCGGTCAGTCCGGCATCAGTATGCCATGCCAGCGACAGGTCCACAGGGACATTCAGTCCGCCACGATTGGGCAGCACTCGGCTGCCTCCGGCGAGGTAGTTAACCCACTCACCACGGCTGCGATAATCGTCCACATAATCGTTGATTCCTTTTGACGTGGAGTAAACGCTATCGGGGAATCCTGCCCACTGCAGGTAGTATCGGCTTCCTATCGTGTACCACGGACGGTCGCCAAGAACATATTTATATTCAACATCGGGCTTACCCAGATACTTTTCGTCTCCGTTTTCCTTAGCAATTGCCATATTTTCGGGCGTTGGCAATGCCACCCTGCGGGCTATGTTACCCATACCTCCACCTATCTTGATGCCGTCGGCTGTTACCACGGCATTCTTGTCTTTCGACAGGTTGTTGAGAACCACCACGTCCTTGTTAAGTCCCTCTTTAAGTTGGAACGTTCCCAAATACACCCATACACCGCCGGCCATTGTCTGGTCAACCTTGAATTGCCGTGTGCCATCCTGGCTGTTCACGGTGTATAATGCATCTTTGGCGCTATTAGGCAGTGACTTGTAGGATATATACAGCGCGTAGGTGCCAGCCTCAGGCATATCAGCGCTCCAGCTGGCAGAAGAGGCCTCTTTCTTGTCGGTAGTACAGGCCACCTGACGATAAGTACCGTCACGGAATGGATTCTCAAAGTCGCGATAGTCGGCTTTCTTATATGCAAATCCTTCACCGGATCCCTGTTCCCACTTTTTCCCCTTTGATGACTCTTCGTATCCGCTCTGGGCTTTTTCGCCGTCATTGTCCACAACCACAGAGAACAGATGAGTGTCGCGCTCACGGGCATCCCACACGTATGCTCCCGCATTCTCAAGCATTGGTATCAGGAACGGCACCACATAACTCTGCGTGTACATATCCTCCACAGTCTGCATTATTCGCGCACGTTGCCACTCCCAGCGATTCAGTAAAGGCTCAAAGTACCATCCGTGGCTCTGCCACACTGCTATCACATTTCCATCCAAGCCCTTTGTGTAACGCTTGTTTGGGTCGATAGCACTGATAAACGGCGGATTGCTACGCTTGTACGACAACTCATAATCAGCAAAATAAAGGGATATATCATCTCCGCTTATGGTTAGCTTAACCTCTTCGCAGGGACTTTCGGAATTGATTATCTGTTTAATCTCTCCCTTGAGTTGCTCCACTTCCATCATCGTGAACGGGATACTGCCAAAATTCTCGCTGACATCCACCGTCGCCACCTTTTCGTCAACTTTGATTGAACGCACATTAAGGCTTCCTATGCCCATATTCTGCGGCATCTTGGATGCTACCACGGCTTTTACTTGTCCTTCGACTGACTCCGAGACACCTTGAGCCTGCATCACTTCGCACGTTGCCAGCATCAAAGCTACTGACACGAGCAATGTCTTTATCCTAATCTTCATCTTGCTAAAAATTAATTAGTTAAGTCAATATATCAAGTGCGAAAATTTCTCCATTTTCTTTTACAAAGATAGCACTTTAATTCGTAAATTCTCAGAGTTTTTTCATGTTTTTATGCCGATTCTTAATAATTTATATTTTATATACGGATTTTTAATGTTATTAACGTTTATGGCACAACAAAATAAAAATCGGCACCATCCTAAAATGATACCGAGTCACGTATTCGCAAATCCTCAAAGACTGTGGTACAATATCAGACCGGGCATGGAATCAAGTACCACTTTCTTCACTGTTACACCAAATTTCCGTGCCACCTCCAGCAGAACTTCAGTAAACGAGCATCCCACAGCACCCACAACCGATACGTTATATTTCTTATATTCATACTGACTAATGTTGCGCTCAAAGAAACGCATCAACTCATTGAAGACTAGCCTGTGAATATATTCGTTATCGAGATGTTCTGAGAGAAAAACCGCATACTGAGCCAGATTCCTGCTTGCCTGTGGATTGCTGTACACGGAATCCATAATAGCGTCGGGGGTCAACTTGAATTTTTCATAGAAGGCCTGCGACAGTTCAAACGGAGCGATATTCTTCAGACAGTCGCCAACAAAAAGCCGTCCCAAAGCCGCACCGCTACCCTCATCTCCAAGGATAAATCCTAATGGACGCACATTCTTCACAATGCGCTCTCCGTCGTAGAGACAAGAATTTGAGCCGGTGCTCAGTATGCACGCCAAACCTGGTTCACGTATCAGAAGCCCGCGTGCGGCGCCCTCCAAATCACTGAAAACAGTAGATGGAGTCTTGAACTGGGCTACTAACGATGCCTCAACCATGCTTCTCTTATCAAGCGTGCCACATCCGGCACCATAAAAATAAACGTGCTCCCATCTACGCTTAAAGAATTCTTCGGGTAACTGAAGTCTTATCGTGTGGCTGATTTCACGGCGACTCATGAAGAACGGATTCAGACCTTCCGTAAAAGCCCGCTCCAATACCTCTCCTTTCTCTACAAGACACCACTCTGTTCGTGATGAGTTGCTTTCGGCTATTAGTTTTATTTTAAGTCCACCAGTTGCCATAACTGTCTTTCAGTGTTCTAACATAATTTAATGTGCAAATTTACAGACATTTTCGTAATGACAAAAACGAGACCTGCCACACAACGCTCTTTTTAAACACAAATTAACACATCTAAACCACACTTAACGTCCCAGTCCGCCAAATTAACATTTATAAACGTCGCTCACTGTTCTCATCTCGCTACATATTTGCTACTGCTGAAGTCTTTATATTGCAATAAGTAACCTCATTACCCTTAACTATCACTTCCTTCTTTGTCAGCAACTTGCTACCCCATTTTTCTGCCTGCAACAAGTAGCGCCCGGGACGTAAGCCTTTGAAAACAAATATCCCGTTCTCAAGGTAATCTGTGTAATACACACTTTCTGCACCATCGGCCAGAGACTTAAGGGTCACCCTCGCATGGTTAACCGGTCTGAATTTATCTTCAGCAAAAAGCTGTTCGGAGTCTTTTCGCTCCTCATGAATATTAAGAATACGGCCGGCAACCACGCCTACGCCATAATCACCCGATTTTCCGAACCATTCATCAATGCCGAGCGACTGATTCCAAGCCTCAAGCCAGCAATAATCATGATTCAGAAGCCTGCACCGCTCCGGGATGTAATCATGAAATGAGCCTTCGCTTAGCAAACCCGGTAACTTGTTATACCTAAGCACTCCAAGTCCCACTTTCGGTCCCCAGTCATAGAATGTCCAGTCTCCGGCAAGCACAGGTGTTTCCCTCACCCATGAGGTGGTCTTGTTTCCATGAAGATGCTTCATAATAAGGGCAGAAATTTCATCTGAACCCGCGACAGCAGGTTCCCCGGTGTACCCTCGGTACAAAGCCAACGGGAAATTGGTCTTTCGCTTGGTCCCCGTAGCATTACTATGAATAGCAAAGAACATATCTGCGCCGCTGTTTGCCGCAAGCGACATAATCTCGAACAAATCCAGGTCATCGGCCGATGTGTTATTGACACGCGTAGTTGCGACTTCGTAGCCTTTCTTGAGCAGAATATCCATCAGGGCATTGCCCTTCAGGATGTTCGAATCAGATTCATAGTATGCCACCGTATCTCCAACCCCCTCGTTGAAGAATGGCGAGGGACGGTCATTACTGTCATGACCGCCATGGCCGGGATTTATGAACACCCTCGGAACTTCTTTTACGCTTCCCTGGGCACTAACTATGGGCACAGCCAGCACTGCGCACACCACAGCCACTACAGCTCTATATATCATTCTCGTTTTCATCTTTATTCCTCCTTAAATCTGTCGCTATCAGTCATCTATCT
The DNA here is from genome assembly GCA_937892215.1 of uncultured Porphyromonadaceae bacterium. Lineage (GTDB taxonomy): Bacteria > Bacteroidota > Bacteroidia > Bacteroidales > Muribaculaceae > Sodaliphilus. The sequence continues at coordinate 985 of CALAVE010000026.1, read as the reverse complement.
CTATTTCCATTATGTGAACCTCTCCTTTGCCAGTAGTGAACACAATTTTGCCGTGTGACACCATGGGCTGGACCGCACTCATTTCCGGTGGCGTCAGGGCTTGCTCGAACGTGCCGTCGGATTTAACAAGATAAATCTGCTGCCCAAGCCTTTTTTGCACCCCATCAGTTCCATTCATCGCCACCAGATAGTCATTGTTGAACCACGATGGCATCATGTAATATCCCATTTCTGAGAGGATTTTACCGTCCAAGTCCACTACATACAGTCCCTTAGCCACCGCTTTGAAGACAACCTTGTCTCCTTTGGGTGAAACGGATGCCCAGAGATAGCCCACACTGCCCTTCACAGGCTGTAACTTTCGGGTTTTGCCGTTTTTCACCACATAGAGATATGCACCACGCGTAAACGCGAATGTCCCATGCTTCATATTGTAACTCTTCTGTTCACCCATAATCACAGCACTTTTCCCGGCAGGGATGGCAAGTACCTGACCATGCTGAGGCGCAAGCATTAGTTCCGTTTCACCAGTCTTAGGATCAAAGCGATACCCGGAACGATAAATCAGATTATTAGCCTGGCGATGCGCTTTCACATAATAGACTTTCCCGTCATTCCCGAAACGCGCGTCAAAGCCGGGCAAACCATCTTCCGCAACCACGCTCACGGCCCCGGTCTTGAGATCCAGCACCTTCAGGCTCGTAGCCTCTGTGGGTGAGAACAAGAGTTTGTCGCCAGCACGGTTCAGCTGCGGATAATAGGCCGGGCCCGGCGTTGTATCAAGCGGGCACACATCACTCAGCACCTTAACGCTTTGCGCGCCAGCCGTCATAGCCATAAGGCATAGCAATATCACTGTTTTCTTTCTCATATCTTATTTTTGCTTTATCAGCATAACTTTTTCGCTTTATTCTTTACCTCAAAACATATAATGAGGGTGTGTCATAATTCTGGCGCACCCTTTTGTTGTAACATGTTGTAAAAC
>CALAVE010000025.1 GCA_937892215.1 uncultured Porphyromonadaceae bacterium | reverse complement strand
GCCGTCGGGCTCGGTGTGCACTTCGCGCAGGGTGATTTCCTGCTTGCGGCTGTCGCGCACGGTGACCGAGCGGCGGTCGTCGGCCAACTGGAAGCACCCAAGCCCTCAGTGAAGCGCGGGATAACAGAACTGGTGACACCACACAATACAAATGAAATTAACAACAACATCTAAACACGTATGACTATGACAGTAAAAGATTGGGAAAAAGCCATTCTTGAGGGTTTTGAGGAGTATATGCGGGTACGCCGAAACCTCGCATTGGTATTTCACTTGACCCCAGAAGAATCGTTTGAGCAAGGTTTCTATGCGGGGATGCAATTTGTGGGAGGTAAATTAGGCCTCGATTTAACGCCCCTCACCGACGAAGAAAAGGCTCAAATTGACAAATTGTTTGAAGATTGACGCTTATTTTCGGGGCTGGCGCCGGAAGAAAACCAGCCCCGATTTTGCCGATTGGGAAATAATCACTAAATTCGCTGCCGAAAAGTTATGGAAAACTTAAAAGAACAAAAACTCGTTGAGGATTACGCTGCCCAATTGGGATATGATAGAGTGTACCTTTTTTACACTTTAGGAACTACTCCTATATTCCGTTGTGCCCGTAATACATCTGTTCCCTGCAGAACAGGATTGCCCCACCTTGTTTCCGTGAAAGCAAGCAAAGTGAGGCGACTTGACGATGTTACAGTTCGCTACATTATTAATGAGGCTCTTATAGAGGACGGACTAATTGCGAGAGAACCTTAACATCAAATAACTTGTTATCTACTCTTCGCACTACGAAAGTTTCTTTTTCTATGCCTTTCAATTCGCCTACACTCCAGTAGGCGTTTTTTTGTGGACAATAAATTACCAAATCTCCACTTTTTAGGCGTTCGGCGACAAGCATATGCCCATATTTACTCCCATCAACACCCCTCTCAATGTAGTCCCAAGACAAATGATACCGCCCAACCGCCTTTGTCTGTTGCTCAAGACTTTTACTATCAACTGCACCATTTACAATTTTCACCTTGCTTCCCTTGCCAGCATTCTCCCATGCTTCGTGATTATGCATATCAGTCCCAATTTTGAACGGCCACGACTTCTCGTCGCTTGAATAGGGTAGCGCGGTAACATTTATGCCTCTGCGGCGAGCCTCGTATGACAAAACTGAAAGAGCACAATTTTCATCACCTCCACTTTTATGTAAATCCACATTAGCGAGGCCGCTGTTTGCTTCATAATGTGTCATACTTTCTTTGATTTCCTGTTTTGACACACCTACTGCTTCCGCAAGTTTGTTCCTATTTGCTTTTAATTCGGCAGACATTACAGGCTGAATATTATTCTCAGGAATAGCGTAAAGTGTTGATGCTGCTTTACCTGCTGCCCTACTTGACATCTTGTGCGCTCCCAAGTCGCCGTACTTGTGTGTACTCGCGTCATTTATTTCCACAAAAAGGTATTTTTGTCCTTTTATTTCTTTTGCTCCCATTATCTTGTAACCTGTTTTGCGGGCTACAAGAAATTCCTCCTGCCTTTCAAGGGCGTTGTAAGATGAAGTATTGGCAAGTGATGCGCCCTTTAATCCTTTTTTTGCTTTAACCCAAGTTTCACCCTCAAAATTTATTGAAAACAATTTCGAGGGTGAAACTTGGGTTGAGTCGCCTACGGCGAGAAATCATTCAAATCAAACCAAATCAAACAAATTTATATGTTGAACTATATAGGATGGTTCTATAAATTGAAAAATGAATGCTAATGACCGATTCCGGATTTACAGATATGCAAGAAACACCCCGGGGCGGAGAAGTGCCTCGGGGTGTGTATTCAATAGTTTACATGTTCCGTGATTATCTGTCACGATCGAAGATGCGGAGCAGATAGAGGAAGAGGTTGATGAAGTCGAGATAGAGCGAGAGTGCTCCCATCGTTGCCAACTTGCCAACGTTCTCCTCGTCGGTAGCCATAGCCATAGCCTTAATCTTCTGAGTGTCCCACGCGGTGAGGCCTACGAAGATAGCCACCCCAACGAGACTGATTATCCAGTCGAATCCGGAGCTCTTGAGGAAGATGTTCACGATGGAGCAGATGATGAGGCCAATGAGAGCCATCACCATGAATGCCCCGAACTTGCTAAGGTCCTGCTTAGTGGTGTATCCAAAGACGCTCATGGCGGCGAAGGTGCCTGCGGTGATGAGGAAAGTCTTGAATATCACGGCCGGAGAATAGACAAACAGAATGCTGGTGAGCACCACACCGTTAAGCACGGCATAGAGATAGAAGAGCACAGTGGCCATTTCAGTACTCATCTTGTTAATCATGGACGAGAGGGCGATAACCACCGCGAGTTCGGCAATAATAAGTCCGAAGAAAATGAACTGACTGGAGAACAGTGCTGTAACGAGAGTCTGGTTGCCGGCGATAAACAGCGAAGTTAAAGCCGTGGCCAGCAGACCTAAAAACATACGCATATAGACGCTGCGCATCACCTTGGAGATGTAGCCGCTGAGCGAGCGCTCAGTCTCGATGGGCTGATAGCCGCGCTGAGCGTTGAGTTCATCCAGATTGTAATCGTAATTATTCATTTCAGTACAAAATTAAATAAGTTAATAATCATGTTAGTGTACCTGCCCGGCCAACTGCATAGAGTGGCGCAAGAGGTGTTGATGGAATAAGTTATAGCAAATTCCGTGCCAACTTTTTTTACATACGCTCAGGGACCTCGATTCCAAGCAGCCACAGGCCGCGCTTGATGATGTCGGCCACCACGCGCGAGAGGCGGAGGCGGAATCGGCGCACGTCGTCGTTTTCCTCACGCAGGATACTGTGGTCGTGGTAGAACTGATTGTACTCCTTAGCCAGGTCATAGACATAGTTAGCCACCAGGGCGGGGCTATAGGAATTGCCGGCATCGCGCACACAAGCCTCAAAGTCGGCGACACGCTGGATAAGGGAGATTTCCTTTTCGGAGGGTACCACCGGTTGCGCCTCGGCGGCGAGGTCGGTCGGGGTGGCCTTGCGCAGGACAGACTGTATGCGAGCGTAGGTATATTGGATAAACGGTCCGGTATTGCCATTGAAATCGATAGACTCCCGCGGATTGAAGAGCATATTCTTACGCGGGTCCACCTTTAGAATGAAATACTTGAGCGCGCCCAGACCGATCTTGGAGAGCACATCATCGCGTTCCTCGTCGGGGACTCCCACCAGACGCGTGGGGTCATCGCTCATCTTACGTGCCGTTTCAATCATCTCGTCCATCAGTTCGTCGGCATCGACCACAGTGCCTTCGCGCGACTTCATCTTGCCGTTAGGCAGTTCCACCATACCGTAGGAGAAATGGATAAGGTCCTTGCCCCACTTGAAGCCAAGTCGGTGTAGCAAAATGGAGAGAACCTGGAAGTGATAGTTCTGCTCATTGCCCACGACATAAATCATCTTGTCGATAGGATAATCCTCGAAACGCAGTTTGGCAGTGCCGATATCCTGAGTCATATAGACCGAGGTGCCGTCGCTGCGAAGCAGCAACTTGTGGTCGAGCCCGGCGTCGGTAAGGTCGGCCCAAACCGAGCCGTCGTCCTTGCGATAGAACAGCCCTTTATCAAGGCCTTCGAGCACCTTCTGCTTGCCTTCGAGATAAGTCTCGCTCTCGTAGTAAATCTTGTCGAAACTCACACCCAGACGCTTGTAGGTCTCGTCGAATCCGGCATAGACCCAACTGTTCATCATGCGCCAAAGCGAGCGCACCTGCTCGTCGCCGTCTTCCCATTTCTTGAGCATGGCGCGCGCCTCCCGCATGAGCGAAGACTGCTTCTCGGCCTCTTCCTCGCTCAGGCCGCTATCCATGAGTTGGTGCAGTTCGGCCTTGTAGTTCTTGTCGAAGAGGACGTAGAAGTCACCGATAAGGTGGTCGCCCTTCTTGCCGGAGTTTTCCGGAGTGACACCGTTGCCCCACTTCTGCCATGCGAGCATGGACTTGCAGATGTGAATGCCACGGTCGTTCACGATATTGGTTTTAACCACCTTGTTACCATTAGCCTGGGTGATACGCGCGAGGCTGAACCCCAGCAGGTTGTTACGCACGTGGCCCAGGTGCAGAGGCTTGTTAGTGTTAGGCGACGAGTACTCAATCATGACCAGCGGGCTCTCGGGCGTAACGGGCTTGAATCCGTAGTCGGGGTTGGCGTCGATGGCCTGAAGCACATCGCCCCAGTACGTTGCCTTTATGGTGATGTTAAGGAAGCCCTTAATCACATTAAATTTCTCCACTGCCGGGCAGTGTGCCAGCAGGTGCTCCCCTATCTCCCGCGCGGTGGCTTCAGGGGCCTTTCGTGAAGCCCTCAAGAACGGGAACACAACAATGGTCTCGTTACCCTCAAATTCCTTTCTGGTGGGCTGAGGCTCAATCTTTTGGGCATCAAATTCCGCACCATACAAATCGCGTACGGCATGGGCCGTGGCATTCGCTAATATTTTCTCAATAGACATAACTCTTTTATTGTTTTCATTTACAGAATATGCAAAGTTAATGACTTTTCGGCAAAAAACCACGAAAAGGCGTCAGTAAACTTACGAATGCGTACAGAAAAAGACAGATTTGCAGGAAGAGAAGGTGAATTTAGTAACAATTCACACTTTAAGTGCTTGTTACTCGCAACTTTTTCACTACCTTTGCGCTAATTTTACGAACTATTAAAAAATTATATGTTAACACCTACTAAAAAAACCATCGTACTGGGTGACGGACGAGTGATCACCCTTGAAACTGGAAAGCTTGCCAAGCAAGCCGATGGAGCTGTTGAACTGCGCTTTAACAACACGATGTTGCTGGCGACAGTGGTTTCCGCCAAGGAAGCCGAAGAAGGGGCAGATTTTATGCCGCTTCAAGTTGAGTACAAAGAAAAATATTCTGCATTTGGCAGATACCCCGGAGGGTTCACCAAGAGGGAAGGCCGCGCCAGCGACTCAGAAGTGCTGACCGCCCGCCTTGTGGACCGCGTGCTGAGGCCGCTGTTCCCGTCGAACTACCACGCAAACACCATCGTTCACATCATCATGTTCTCGAGCGACGGCGTGGATGCCCCCGACGCACTTGCGGGCCTTGCCGCATCGGCAGCCATAGCAGTGAGTGACATTCCGTTTGAGGAGCCCATAGCCGAAGTTCGCGTGGCTCGCATCAACGGAGAATTCGTGATTAACCCCACATTTGAGCAGATTAAGGACGCCGACATGGAACTGATGGTAGGTGCTACTTACGACAACATCATGATGGTGGAAGGCGAAATGGACGAGTGCAGCGAAGACGAGCTGATAGCGGCGCTGAAGGCGGCACACGAGGCCATCAAGCCGATGTGCGTGGCACAGAAGGAACTGGCCGCCGAGCTGGGCGTGACCAAGCGCGAATACTGCCACGAGACCGACGACGAGGAAATCAAGGAGCGTCTGCGCAAAGAGTGCTACGACAAGTGCTACGCAGTGGCTAAGGCCGGCTGTGCCGACAAGCAGTGGCGCAACGACTCGTTCCAGAAGATACACGACGACTTCATGGAGACAATACCCGAAGAGGAGCGTGAAGAGAAGACCCTGATGGTGGACCGCTACTTCCACGACGTGCAGCGCGACGCAGTGCGCCGTTGCATCCTGGATGAGCACATCCGTCTGGACGGCCGCAAGACCAACGAGATTCGCCCCATCTGGTGCGAGACCGACTATCTGCCCGGCCCTCACGGTTCGGCAGTGTTTACCCGCGGTGAGACACAGGCTCTGGCAACAGTGACGCTGGGCACCAAGCTCGACGAGAAACTGGTGGACGATGTGCTGGACCGCCACGACGAGCGTTTCCTGCTTCACTACAACTTCCCCGGATTCGCCACAGGCGAGGCTAAGGCCCCGCGCGGTCTGAGCCGTCGCGAGATAGGCCACGGCAACCTGGCACATCGCGCCCTGAAGCGCATGCTGCCCACCGAGGACTTCCCTTACACAGTGCGCATAGTATCGGACATTCTGGAGAGCAACGGTTCATCGTCGATGGCCACAGTGTGCGGCGGCTGCCTTGCACTGCTCGACGCCGGTGTGAAGATGAAACGTCCGGTGGCGGGAATCGCCATGGGACTCATCACCGACGAGGGTAACGTGAAGCACGCCGTGCTGAGCGACATTCTGGGCGACGAAGACCACCTGGGCGACATGGACTTCAAGGTGACCGGTACCGTGAACGGTATCACAGCCACTCAGATGGACATCAAGTGCGACGGTCTGCCCTACGAAATTCTGGAGCAGGCTCTGCAACAGGCTAAGGAAGGACGCCTGCACATCCTGAACATCATCAACGAGACCATCCCGACTCCGCGCGAGGATTACAAGCCACACGTTCCACGCATTGTTTCCATGACAGTAGATAAGGAATTCATCGGTGCTATCATCGGTAAGGGCGGAGAAGTCATCCAAGGGCTTCAGGAAGAGACAGGAACCACGATCACCATCGACGAAATAGACGGCAAGGGAGAAATTGAAATCGCTGCAGCCAACAAGGAGGCTATCGAAGCCGCCGTGGCACGCATCAAGCAAATCGTGGCTGTTCCTGAAGAAGGCCAGATTTACACCGGGCCCGTACGCTCCATCCTGGAGTTCGGCGCATTCGTTGAGTTCATGCCCGGCCGCGACGGTCTGCTTCATATCAGCGAAATCAGTTGGGACCGCCTGGAGAACATGGAAGCCAGCGGCCTGCACGAAGGCGACGTGGTGACAGTGAAACTCATTGAGATAGACAACAAGACCGGCAAGTTCCGCCTCTCGATGCGCGCGCTGCAAGAGAAGCCCGAAGGCTACGAGGAGCGCAAGCGTGAAAACCGCGGTCCGCGCAACAATGGTGGTAACAACCGTGGCGGCAACAATCGCGGCGGAAATGGTGGCAACGGTGGCAATCGCGGCCCTCGTCACAACGACAACCGCGGCTCCCGACACAACGCAGACCGCAATCAGCGACCCGACAATGCCAGCAACGTCATAGACTAACGGAGAGTTTTGACAGGGTTACGGCCCAAGTCAACAATAATATTCAGCGGGTGGTTCTCAGTTGAGAGCCACCCGCTTCGTTATCACATTATCAAGTCAGGGAGTTGCAATGCGGTGTCAGAGCACGCCCTGAGCCATCATGGCACGCGCCACCTTCATGAATCCGGCCACATTGGCACCCTTCACGTAATTCACGTAACCATCAGGCTCGGTGCCGTATTTCACGCAGTTTTCGTGGATGTTCTCCATAATGGAGTGAAGTTTCGCATCCACCTCTTCCGACGACCAGCTGAGCCGTTCAGAATTCTGGCTCATCTCCAGTCCGGAAACGCTCACGCCGCCCGCATTGGCGGCCTTACCGGGAGCGTAGAGAATCTTGGCGGCTTGGAAAACGCGGATAGCACCCGGAGTGGAAGGCATGTTTGCACCCTCGCTCACGGCAATCACGCCGTTAGCCACAAGAGCCTTAGCGGCATCCTCGTTAAGTTCGTTCTGTGTAGCCGACGGCATGGCGATGTCGGCTTTCTCGTACCAGGGCTTGGCTCCGTCGCCCACATACTTGGCTGTGGGATAACGCTCCACATATTCCCACATACGTCCGCGATAGATGTTCTTCAATTCCATGATGTAGTCGAGTTTGGCGCGGTCTATACCGTCGGGGTCATAGACGTAGCCGTCGGAGTCGCTCATAGTCATCACCTTAGCTCCGAGTTGAATGAGTTTCTCGGCGGTGTACTGCGCCACGTTTCCGGCTCCGCTGATGAGCACACGCTTGCCGGCCAGGCTCTCGCCGCGAGTCTTGAGCATTTCCTGGAGGAAATAGACGTTACCGTAACCGGTGGCCTCCGGACGAATGCGCGAGCCGCCGAACTCCTTACCCTTTCCGGTGAACACGCCCGAGAACTCGTGCGTAAGTTTCTTGTACATTCCGAACATATAGCCCACTTCGCGTCCGCCAACGCCTATGTCGCCTGCAGGCACGTCAACGTCGGGGCCGATGTGGCGCGTGAGTTCCTGCATAAACGCCTGGCAGAATCGCATCACCTCGGCGCGCGACTTGCCACGCGGCGAGAAGTCGCTACCGCCCTTGCCACCGCCCATAGGCAGCGTGGTGAGAGAGTTCTTGAACGTCTGCTCAAAGGCCAGGAACTTGAGGATACCCAGATTCACCGACGAGTGGAAGCGGATTCCACCCTTGTATGGACCAATGGCGTTGTTATGCTGAATTCTGTAGCCCATATTGGTGCGCACGTGGCCCTCGTCGTCGGTCCAAGTGACACGGAACTGATACACCCTGTCGGGGATGCAGAGGCGCTCAATCAGGTTCTCCTCTTCAAACTCGGGATGTTTGTTATACTCATCTTCAATAGTCATGAGCACTTCTTCCACAGCCTGGTGATACTCAGGCTCGTTGGGGAAACGTCGCTTTAAGTCTTCAATAAATTTCTTCGCATTCATGTGTGTTACTATTTTAGTGTTTTTCTCTTGTTCAAAATTCTGTTTCGGCTGCAAAATTAATGTTTTTTCCTCAAACTTGCGCACATCTGAAGCAAATTAGCGGAAATGTTAGGCTACGCATGACGGTGTGGTGAAAGAATAATGCCGCTCGGGCGTTCACACGTCTGCAGCGGCATCATCACATTAAATTGCATTATCTCTTATTGAACCCGAAACGGGTTGAAGCAATCTGTATCAGTTCATGCTTATCGTCCCTTTCGGCTACGCACCGAGCGTACTGCCGTATTGGAACCGGTGTTCTTAGCTTTGCGCTGTTTTATCTTATTATTTTTGCCACTCTTTGCCCCACGCTTTGTGGTAGTGGTGCGCTCCTTCTCTTTCGCCTTGCTCTTCTTCACGGTCTTCGCTTCCTCAGCCTTTTCGCCATCGGCCTCCTCTGACTCACCTTCGGCCTCGGCAAGGGCTTTTTCACGGGCCTCTTTTTGAGCCTGAAGTTCTTCACGAGTGGGAACCCAGAGGTTCTTGTCGAAAGCGCGCAGGCGTTTCTCAATGCTGTCCTGAGCCATCTTCAGTTCGTCGGGGTCGGGGTACATCTGCACGAGCGATAGATTACGCAGGTTTTTCACCTTGTAGATGTCGCCGGTGTACATATTCAGTTTGAAGAAGTCGTCGAGGTTGTAGCGCGGCAGGTTGTTGTCATCGTCGGTGAAGACGTACTGCTGAGCCATCCATGGGCGAATGTCGTTGAGTTTCACCCAGAACATGGGGTACTTGACGGCTTCACCGCCGAACTCGTCGGTGCGGTGTAGCACGGGGCAGATAGCGTCAACGCGCGCCTTCATGGCGTTGCTGCGCGTGTCGAACTCCCACTTCTCAATTATGTAGTAACTGAGAATCTCGTTAGCGGGGATGTCGGAATTCTCAATGGCGAACTTGGGGTGCTTCTCGTTGCTGCCCTTCGCTTCGGTGTGATAGATGTGGAAGCGCTCAAGCATTTCTTTCACCTTGATTTTGAAGTCATCGGTAAACATTTCGCGACCGTCGAGATATTCGTAGGCAGAAATCTCGTCGTTGGCAAGCAGGCGCATGATGATGAAGAACAGGTCCTCGCCGTCGGCATTAGGTTCCTCAGGGTAATAGAGGGCCGGATTCTTCCCCTTGGTGAGGTCGAGGCTGCGGTAGACCACCTTGGTCCACTGCAGGTCGGCATCGCTGGGCTCACGCTGCTCAAAAAACGCTTGCTGACGGTCGGTTATCTGCACCGAACTTTCGCTCTTCTTCTTGCTATCCTTATCGCTCTTCTTCACCACTTGGGCCTGAGCCAATCCGGCGGTGAGAATCACCACAAGCGCAACAGATATTATTCTTATCACTTTCATAGTCACTTATTTATTAGCGTTTTCGCTCTCAAGTTTTTATTCTTGTTTTAATCGTGGGCAGCCACGTTATTAGTTGATAATCACCTCCATAGGCGCGAGGTCGCGCTGTATGCCGTCGGGGCCGGTTGCTTTCACACGCGAGATGTAGAAGCGTTTTCCGCGCGAGAGTCGGCGAATGGCCGTGAGCTGGCGTTCAGAGAAGTTAGCACCGTTCGACACCTCGGGAATGGCGTTCCCCATTGAGTCGAAGAACACGGTTTCGAAACTGAGCACCTTGTACTCGATGTTCAGGATGTCGTCGTCGATAGCCGCATCCACACCACGTGCGTTGAGCAGGATAGCCTTGGAGAAGCCCTTGCCGCCCTTGTAGCGGTTCACTGCGCCCTTGTCGTCCTTGTAAGCGATGTAAGGCATCGGGTCGGGCAACTTACGCACACGGAAGGTGGTACCGCCCACGTTCACGCGCTGTCCGCTCATTTCGGCCGTAACCGAAATCACGCACTCGTCGCCCACGCGTGTGGGGTGTGCAATCCATGTGCCGGCTCCGCTCTTGGTGAGCGACCCGTTTGTCATAGTTGCGCTGATGGAGCCTTCCGGTACGCCCGGCACGGCAATGGATATGGGGTTATTGATACCGGCGTAGAGCACATTCATCATGGTGGCGGAAACGGTGGCGAGCGGGTCGATTACTGTATATGACGACTTGAACTCACGCTTGGTGAGAGTTCCGTCGCGTCCCAGTACCTCAATCCAGCCGGAATAGTCGTAGTTGCCGGCCTTTCCGGTCCCCACCTCGTAGAGTCCGCGGTCGTTGGCGAGTTTCTGTCCGTTGATGTAAACCACCGGTCGAGCCGTGGTATCGACGGCGCCCATGAGGATGCGAGCCGAATACTTGGTGCCGCGCATCACGATACGCGAGTCGGGCAGCACAAAAGCATCCACCACATTCACGCGCAGGTCACCCAGGTCAACGTTAGTGAGCAGTTGGTTCAGCACCTCACCCTCGGCATAGCGAACATCGTTCTGCAACTTAGAGAGCAAGGTCACGGCTGCGATTGTGGGCATATTCTCGAACATGGTTTCTTCCCACTTCTTGCTCTCGCCCTTGAACGGAGCGGTGGATAGAGCCGCCTGCAGATTTGCGCGCTTGTCCTTGTCGTCGATGAACGAGGTGATGTAACTGCGATACTTGTCAATTCTGAGCCGGAGCACTTCGCCCTTTCCGCCCACGGGAGCGAGCATCAGTTCAGAAGCGGCGTCGAGGTTGTCCTGATTCACTATGTTGTGGACATCGCCGTCCTTACCGTCGGAGAGTCGGACTATCTCCAGTTTCAGAGAGTCGATGAAGTTGTACAGATTATCCGTGTTGGCACGCACCTCTGTAGCCTTGTCGAGCCACACTTTACCTTTCTCAGGGTTCTCCTTGTTGAACTCCTGCAGGTCGGCATACAAGGCCAAATTTCGGGCTGTTATGGTTCTGTTAGAGCGCGACAGACCGTCCTCCACTTGGCTGAATCCGTTGAGCACGTCGCTCGAGACATTCAGCGCAAGCATAGCCGTCAGGACGATATACATCAGGTTTATCATCTTCTGACGGGGCGACATGCGTCCCACTGTCTGATTTTTTGCTGATGCCATATCTTACTGTTAATCTGTTTGGTCGTTATTAGAGTCCATCTCCGGCATGCCGCCCAGCGGACGGTACATATTCACGGTCATGGCCTTAATCATCTTTTCGTACACACTATTGAGCTGCTTCATGTAGTGAGCCATCTTCTCGGTCTCGTCGCAGTAGTGTGCGCTCTCGGCCGCTGACTTTTCGTACATGTCGCGAATATCTTTCAAGCCACGGTTCACGCGGTCGATGCTGTCGAGTTGCGACGAAACGCTCTTGAGCTGAATTTCGTAGATAGTGTTCAGACCACCGATGTTTCGATTCAGCGTCTCCATCTGCTCCACGTAACCGGTAGAACTTGAGGTGATGCCCTCGCTGTTCTCGGTGATAGCGTTGTAGCTATTGAGCAGCGTCTCCTGCACCTGGTTGAGTTTGGTAGTGGTCTCGTTGAGTTTCTGCATCTGTTCGCTGATGGCGGCCATCTGGCTGAGATACTGCTGTGTGGCGTCGGTAAGTTCGGCCATACGGCTGAGCTGGTCGCTTGCTGCAGCCATCTTGGCTATACTTTCGCTGAGCGAAACGGAATCCTCGGGTGACAGGTCGATGCCCTGAGGCAAACCCACTGCACCCTTAGCCTGCTCCACGCTCACGCCGCCAAACTGCGACACAGTGCCTTCGGAGCCTTCCACGGAGCCGCCGATGCCGGAGCCGGAGCCGCCGTTGCCGGAGCCGCCGATGATGATGCCGCCACCGCCGTTAAAGTCGGGACGGTCCTCAGGGTCATTGCTGGCCAGCACGGGGAATACTTCCTCCCAGTGATATTGCTTCTCGGGGCGGTCGAACGCCGTGAGAAGGAACATGAGCACCTCAGTACCCATACCGATAGAGAGCAGCGTGTTACCACCGGGCAAGTGCAAAATCTTGAACAGCGCGCCCCAGATTACCACTGCGGCACCAATACTGTAGGCAAAGTTAAAGAATCTCTGTCCTTTCTCACCCGACAGAAAACGCTCCACCACATTCTTATATTTCTTGATTTTTCCCATTTTCTACGTTAATCTTTATGCTTTTCTTTTCCGTTCTAAAAAACTCATCGTTAGCATCGCGGCGAAAGTGCCATTATTTCTTGCGTTTCACCTTGCCGGTTCCCACCTTGGTGCGGACGCATCGGAAACCTATGTAGGAACGCTGCTCGTTCTGGTACTCCCACATACGCAGGTCGCTACGCACGTTGTGAGCCACGTCCTTCCACGAGCCGCCTCGCACAATCTTGCGCGACATCTTGTAGGGGTCTTCCTTGGCCACGTTGTAGCGATACTCGGGGTTGAGGTCGCTGGTCATGCGGTCGATACTCTCGGTATAGGCAGTGGAAGTCCACTCGCTCACGTTACCGGCCATGTCGTAGAGTCCGAAATCGTTAGGCTGATAGGTTCCTACCGGAGCCGAGATAATGCTACCGTCTTTCACGTAGTTACCCTCCATTGGCTTGAAGTTGGCGTAGAAGCAACCGTCTTCCTCGGTGAGGGGCAGATCGCCCTCCCAGGGGAACTTGTTGGTGCTCACACCGGCTCGTGCGGCATACTCCCACTCCGCCTCGGTGGGCAGACGGTAAGGCTCCACATAGACTCCTTCCTTACCGAGCGACTTCTTGAGGAACTCAGTGCGCCAGTGGCAGAACGCCGTGGCTTGTTCCCAACTCACGCCCACCACCGGGTAGTTATTATAGCCTGCGCTGGCGAAGTACATACGCACGTATGGCTCGTTGTAGGCATTGTCGAAATCGTTGATCCAGCAGGTGGTATCGGGGAACACGTTCACGATGTAGGTGTTCACGAAGTCGAACTCGCTCTGGAGCGGATGCGTGATAGTCTGGCGGATGATGCGTCCGTCGTCATCCACGTAAGCCGTATCTTTGCTAATCATGGGGTCGAAGTCGGGCACGTCGTGGTCGGTGTTATAGTCACGTCGGCTACGGTCGAATCGGTTACGGCGCTTAGCAGCCTCCGTGAGGTTATACACCTCGTAGCGATAGTTCATCTGGTTAGGATCCAGTTCACGCACGCCTGTGATGGGGTTGATGCGGTAAACGCTCTGAATAGCCCTTTCCTCGTCCTCGCTGGGGTTCTTCCATGGGATGGCGCGGTTCCAGTTGAGGTGCGGAGTAATGGGGTTACCTTCCTTATCCTCCACAATCTTAAACTCCTCATTGCCACCGTATGCGGGGTCGGCAAGTCGCTCACGGATAATGGAGTCACGCACCCAGTACACAAACTGCTTGTACTTGGAATTGGTTATTTCGGTCTCATCCATCCAGAAAGCGTCCACCGAAATGCCGCGGGCCACAGAATCTATGCCCCATATAGAGTCCTTGCTACCAGGGCCTTCCTTCATTGAACCGCAGTCAATGAGCACCATCCCGAATGGTGTAGGCTCAGAATAATGGGTAGCCCCCACTCCCGTCACTTCTCCACCAACCGAACCCACTCGGCGTCCTGAGAAGCACGACGACATCATCACTGCTATAAAAATATAAACAATAAACTTTTTCATATAATATTCTACATTATGCGAATACTCTTTTGCTTATTCTTGTTTCGTTCTTTCATGTCCAGTTTCACGTTATAGGACATAATCAGTTCATGGCTGCCCTTAGTGACCTTGGACATTGTGGTGAGCGGATAGTCGTAGGCATAGCCAATGTAAAAATTCTTCACTTGCACTCCTATCATCGCCATCACCGCATCTTTCCAGCGGTAGCCCACACCGGCGGTTATGAATTTGTTGTAGCGCATGCGCACCGTGGCTTCGGCCTGAAAGAAATGGAAGTCACTCTTGACAAACACCGAGGGCTGTATTTCAAATAACGAGTTTTTTATCGGAATATTGCTACCGGCCATAAAATAATACATCCTACCGGCCTCAAATTCATACTCGTCGTCGCTCTCCTGATTGGCTTTCAGGGTTACCTTAGGCTCTGTGATGTGATTCACGCTGGCACCCACCCAAAACCACTTGTGGCTATAGAACACACCGGCACTGAGGTCGAGTGCCGTTCCGCTCACATCGGTGGTGGGTATAGCCTCATCGGCACTGGTGTGCGCATCATCGCCTTCGGGGATAAATATATCGGACCCCTTGAAAGTTTCGTTAATGAATCCCACCTGCAAGCCCACGCTGAGCATGCCCTTGAAGAGTTTTTTCTTCCACGCGAGTTGCGCCCCGGCATTTATGCTATGGTAAAGACCCATTCTTTCATGCTGCAGCACCACTCCAGCGCCCCAACGCTTGTTGAGGAACTTGAACGGCATATCGGCCATTCCGAAGAACGACATTGGCGCATGCTCCACGCCCAGCCACTGAAGCCGGCTGCCGGCCGTGATATGGATGAAATCGGTCTCGCCCAGAGCCGCGGCGTTGTAGTAGGCCGGCGTGGCCCAGTAGTGAGTCAGCTGTGCATCGACCTGTGCGAGCGCCGTCGGTGCACAGAACACCAGCAGCGCAAGCACCGCGTTTCTCAATATTTCTCCGGCTTTATTCATCTCACTCACAACTATTCAAAGTAGAATGTTACGACCACCATGCTGTTAAGCACCTTACTTACGCTTTCAGTGAAGCGCATCATCTCCGGATTATCCTGCAGGTCGGGGCGTTTGCGTTCCAGCACGTCGCGCAATCCGAAACAGAACTTCACCTCGGGGCACAGTTTGAAATACGGCAGATAGAAGTCGCAGCCCAAGCCCACTGAAAGCATCACGTCCATGTTCTTGAGTCTCAGCTGGTCGGGGCGGTCTTTTCCCACATCGTAAAGAGCCATCACGCCACCTGTGAAATATGGGCGCATATTGTGATAGCGCAGAGCCGATATCTTGAGGTCGAGAGGCACCACCACGTAGGCCGACTTCAGGTTCTGGCTCTGGCGGTAACTCATGGGGTCAAGGTCGTCGGGCGAGCCATAGGCATTGCGGAACTTCACCACTTTGTTTCCGAAGTACATACCCGGTGAAATCCTGAGATTGAAGTGCTTTCCCAGACGCAGGTCGGCCAGCACATTCACGCAGAATCCCGGCGAATGGCTCGGCACATCGGCGAACCACGACTGCCCGTCGTCGGTAATCAGGCCGTTGTTAGTGATATTCAGGTCCTGGAAGTTCATGCCAACGGAAAAGCCGAAGTGCACACGCTTCATGTCGGCATACTGGCGGTTCAGGATTTTATCGTTATCCTGAGCATGGCACAGCGCACCGGCAACAAGCATCACCAGCACGGCGCAAGTCCTTATGTAACTGCATTTGTTCATCTGCTTGGAAAACTTTCCTAAGAACAATAACGAACATTTCCGCCCTTTATTGCATTCACCCGTTAAAATCCATTTGCCGAATGTGGGTGTAAAAGCGCATCATAGGCCGTGCCAGAAGCGGTCTAAGGCTTATCGAGGTATCGGGAACGAAGGCTCTGCGAAAGCCGGCCGAACCACTTGTTGCACACGCCGGCCACCGCCACCAGAGTCACAAGGTATAACACCAGCACGACTGCGCCGTCGGGGTCCAGTCCGGTTGTGGCCAGCGCGCGGCGCACCACGTTGAGCACCACCAGTTGCATCACATACACCTCATAACTGACCTGCCCCAGCCAGTAGAGCGGTCCCCAGGAAAGAGCCTTAGACAGGATGCCCTTATTCCTGTTATTAAGCACCAGAACTAAGATGAACATAGCTGTGAACACTATTTTCAGAGGCTTTCCGGCAAAGCGGTCGATATACCCGAAATACTGAAGCACGGTTACGGTCGCTATAGCGCCCAGAGCCAAGACTTCGGCCAGAGTGGCTCCAGCCACACTCACATTCCTCACCCACCCGCGCGACACACGTTCGCTGATGTTGAAAAGCACCACACCCGCGGTGAAATCAATCATCCTGACCGGCGGACAGATAAACACCCACCACTGGCGCTCGCCCGGTTCGAGCATCGGCGCTACGGCCAGCACCACTGCCAAGCATGCGGCAAGCAGAGCCACCTGCGTCCATAAGCGACGCGCGCGCAACCAGCGGACCGCAAACGGATAGCACAAGTAGCAGAACATAATGGAACTAAGGAACCATGTGACGCTATTGTGCGACATGTAGATGTCGCGAACAGGGCTCCAACTCTGCAACAGTAGCGCGTCGAGCAAGAAAGTGAGTGCCTCATGCATCACATTGCGCTCGCCTCCAAACAACAGAACGCCAAGCCCGAAAAGTGCCAGCGCCACAATATGCAGCGGATAAATCCGAAGCACCCTGCGCCCCATGAAATTGAGGTAATTCTTGCGAGTGACTTCACGAAACTCATAGCGTTGCGCCAGCAGGAAACCGCTCACCATGAAGAAGAACGACATTCTGAAGTCGCCAAAGGCCGCCAGCAGCGGATAATTGTGGAAATGGAAGAGCGCGATAACCAGAGCCAGCACCCCACGCCACGAAGTGAGAGCACGCATCACCTTCATTGGCGCCTCCTTTCCGCAACCTTTGCTTGCCCTTTATGCCAAAGCCACGACAAGCACAGCAACACTGCCAGATAAATCGCCAGCGAAAGTGGTTCGGCCCGCTCAATCCCGGCCAGTTCCGCCACATTAATCATCACGATAAGCACAATGAGTTGCAACATATACATTTCAAAACTGATACGGCCCAACCAACCGAACACGCGCCACCGCAACACCCGGGCAAACAAGCCATCGCCCCCGTCTTTGACGGTGAGCAGCATAATCAGAGCCGCATTCAGCACCAGCGTGAACGGCTCGCTATTGAACCGGTCGAGGCAATCAGTGTATTGCAGAACGAAGAACACACCTATTGCTATCAGCAGGGCAACCTCAATCATCGTCTCTCGCAGCACTCCCCACCTTTGCGCCAAGGGACTGCCATAGCGCCGCCACACGTGGAAGAGCACTATGCCGGTGGCAAAGTCCACAAGCCTCATCAGCGGGCAGATATACACCATCCAGCGCTTGGTGGTGCCAGTAAGCGGTACGGCCGCAAGCATCATTGCGCCCAGCGCCACAGCAAGCACGACCACCTGAGCGGGGATGCTCAACCGGTGCAACCACCTAACCACCAAGGGATAGCACGCATAGCAAAACACTATGGTGCTAAGGAACCACGACACACCGTTCAGTTTCAAATACACCTGTCCGAATGGCATCCAGCTCTGCACCAGAAGTGCCTGCGGCAGAAAGTAGCCCCACTGGTCGCTACTCTTGCCCATGAACACGTATTCGGCACCGAATTTCAGCGCAAATGCCAGCAGCACGGCTATATGTAGCGGATATACGCGCCACAGACGGCGACCGAGGAAGCACTTGTACGTACGGCAGTCCAGTTCCACGAAATCGTATTTCCGCGCGAGCAGAAAACCACTAAGCATGAAGAAGAACGACATGGCGAAACTCGTTATGATGGCAAGCACATAGTTGTTAGTGTAGTGAAACAGCACCACTACCACAGCCAGCAGGCCGCGCATGGCGTTCAGTGTGAGTATGTTTCCACCGTGGTTCATTACCGGTTTCCTTTTTCTATATCAGGCTCGTTTTCAGCAAATCGCGCATTCCACCACCCCTTGAACTTCCGCTCAAGCGGCACAGTCACATACTTGTGTATCAGCCATGAGCCCACAATGGTGAACGGAAGATAGACCCAAGCCAGTACTGGCAGATTCAGCAAGTATTCGTCGAAGAAGCCGCCCCCTGCCTTGTTCACCACAGGAATCACGAAATATGCCACGATCACCGCGATGGGGCCGTGGAACAAGAAAATCTCCAGACTGATCTTCCCCAGCCAAATCAGCGGCTTGGAGGTGAGAAGCCGCCCCAAGGCGCCTTCCCTTCCGCTAAGGCATGGCACCAGCACACACATCACCGCAGCAAGCGGCCACCACAATAGCGAATACAGGTAGTTCTCATGGCACAAGCCACTCTTTCCGAAGATTAACAGCGCCACATAGACGGCCAGCAACGTCAAGTCGATAACGGTGGCTTGCAGGCGGCTAACCTTCAGTTTCCCGATGTTCCGATAGAGTATGTAAGCCTCCATGCCAATCATGAATTCCACCATACGAAGCGGCGGAAACACATAGAGATAGACAGCACCGTGGGCATCGGCCCTTGCCGCCACAGACGCATAGCACACCGCCGTCACCACTATAATCAGGCGTCGAACCGCACTGCTCACATCCCTGAGCAAGAACGGATAGCACAGATAACACAGCACTATTCCGCTCAGGAACCACGTAACCCCGTTATAGGACATGAATATGTCCTTTGATGGGAAGTAGCAATGTATCAGCAGAAAATTGGGCAAGAGAGCCGGAGTGTAGCCGAAATCACCACGGTGCCATAATATGAGCAGGAGCAATGCCGCCAGCGACAGCCAGTGCAGAGCATACACCTTCCACAGACGTTTCGTATAGAATCCGGCGAGACCCGTGCGGCGCAATTCGTCACGGTCGTGGTGCATCATCATCAGAAATCCGCTCATCGCGAAGAAGAGCGTCATGCTGGACCACCCTATCATGCAGACAGAGTCCTTGTAGCCGTTGTGGATAAAAAACGTGGCCAGCGCAGCCACGCCGCGCCATGATGTGAAAAATTCTATGTTTTCCCGCTGTGTGCTCACAATCTGATTCTTACTCCAGCGTCATAGTGTAATAACTCTTGCGCGCCTTTCGGCCCATAATCCTGTAACGCAGATTCACCAGCGGTGTCCACAGAGCCAACAAAGGTACGCTCAGGAACAGACGCGGAGCCTGCAGCAAACGAGCCATAGCGTTGTAAGACAGGACATTGGAAACTACGGCACAAATCCACACCAGCACCGCGGCGCCAAGCACCCACCAGTTTGCGGCCGGCACCGCCAGCACCGCCGCAGCGATGAGCGATGCCACACGCAGATAGTTAATCCACGACATAAAGCCCTGTGTCACAAACTGCTTGCGACGCACAAAGCGAGACGTGAAATCACGGCGCAGTTTCAGTTCCCTGTAAGCACGTCTGCTGTTATCGTAATGGGTTGTCACCACAGAGTCGGGCAAAAGTTCCACCCTGGAATTTCCCGGCTTGATCACACTCCTGAGCCACACGTCGTCCTCGCCCCATTTCAGTCCGGCCGAACGCGCGTAACCGCCACGGTCGAAAAACAGTTTCTTGCGGAACGCCAAATTGTGGCTTGTGCCACGATAGACGCGGCCTTTCACCGCACTGCAAACGTACTGCGCGCCCACACGCACCGTGTCCCACACGCGGTAACGTCGCCACAATCCCTTGTCGGCCTCATAGCAAGGATGAGAATACCCCACCACCACATCAACGCCATCCACGAAGTTACGCGCCACGTTCAGCAGCCACTCGTCTCCGGCCGGCTCGCAATTGGCATTGGTAATCACCACCACGTCGTGGCGCGCCGCCTTTATGCCTATCATCAGCGACAGTTTCTTTCGCGACAGTCCACGCGCCGCGTGAGGTGTGAACGTAAGCCGCAGACGGCTATCGGTAGCCATCAGTCCGCTCACCACGTCGCCAGTATTGTCCCACGAGCCATCGTCCACCACAATCACCTCATATTCGGCCGCGTAGCGCTGCGCGAGCAATTTGGGCAGATTACGTTCAAGCCACGGAGCGTCGTCGTGTGCATAGACCACCACCGAAACCGACGGTAGCGAGTATTCAGAGCGATAACTTCTCAGCGCTTCGGCGCGCACATACTTCTTTACTCTGGACACACGGCTCCACTGCCACAGGGCATAAATTGCCGCGAACAGAACTCCCAGGACAAGCGAGCCGATAGCAAAAGTTTCAATATCTAAAGTAAAATTCATCAGTCAAAGCCTTTTCTCCAATTTCAAAACAACAAAATTAATCATTTTTTCCCAATCTCCAGCCCTGACGCAAAAAATAACAGTATTTATATAATAAAACGCGCACGCTCACGTTAAAAATATTAATGAATAATATTGAAAAAATAAGACAACTAAGCGTAATGAAGTATTTCCACACTTTCATCATTGCATCGTGCGCCATAGTGCTCGCATCGTGCTCTTCGAACAAAGAGAACACACTTGCCTACTTTAAGGACTTGGAGAACATTCCCGACGGGACACTGATGACCAGCCCGGCCACCAGCCGTGAAATCCTCATAGCCCCCGACGACGAGTTGCTCATAACGGTAACCTCGTCATCACCCGAAGCCACGGCCATATACAACCTACCGCTGGCCAATCCGGCAAAAAGGGCATCGATAAACGCCACGACGCAGCCTTCGCAGCAAACCTATATAGTGGGCAGCGACGGATACATCATTTTCCCGGTGCTGGGGAGAATCCACGTCAACGGACAGACCACCGAGCAGATTGCCGACGGCATCAGGGCACAAGTGGCGATGAGTGTGAAAGACCCATACGTGAACGTGCAACTGGTTAACTTCTTCGTGAATGTGCTGGGCGAGGTGAAAGAGCCCAGGCGGGTGCAGGTGACTAAGAAGCATTTCTCGGTGTTCGACGCGCTGGCTGAGGCCGGTGACCTCACCGAATTCGCCCGCCGCGACAACGTTATCGTCATTCGTGACGAGAACGGCAGCAAGACCTATCACAAACTGGACCTCACCAACAGCAACGTGGTTTCGTCGCCCTATTTCCTGCTAAAGCAGAACGATGCTATCTACGTAACCCCGAACAAGATAAAAGTTGACAACTCTAAATACAACCAGAACAACGCCTTCAAACTATCGGTGATATCCACCGTAGTGAGTGCGGCTTCGGTGATTGCATCGCTGGTAATCGCCCTTGCCGTTCGCAAGTAAGCGCGTCTTTCAGTTTCACTAATCACAAAGCAAGAAATGAACGAAAACACTAAATACAACGAGAATCCACAGCAATATATCGACTTCAGCGCCCTGCTCAGCAAATATGCCAAGTATTGGTGGCTGTTTCTGGCATCAATAGTATTCTGCCTCCTTGTGGCAGGGCTGTACCTGTATCGCACACCAAACACCTACCTAATCATCTCCAACATCCTTATCAACGACGAGAAATCCGGTGGCGCCACAGGGTCATCGGCGGCAATATTGAAGAACCTCACAGGCGGACTTGGGGGGTCGAAGGTGGATGATGAGGTTTTCGTAATCAATTCACATGAGATACGCAAGGAGGTGATTAGTGAACTGAAACTGAACCGTTCCTACTTTGAGAAGAAGAACTTGCTGAAGAAGGTAAACCATTACAACACCTCACCGGTGGAACTCGACGCCCCGGCCGAACTCTTCGACACGCTTTCCACAGCGTTACAGTTCAAGATTAAGTTAAAAGAATCAGGTAAAGCCGACATAACGGTGAAAAAAGGCCTGTTCACCACGCTAACTTCACTTAACAACCAAGAACTACCCACCACCGTTAAGACCCCTTACGGCATTTACGTGGTGAAAAAAACCAAGCATTTCGTTCCCGGCAAGGAAGTGGCCATTAACGTGGCTGTGTCGGGTAACGACATGATGTCGGAATACCTGCTCACCAAGATGTTTGTGAAACTGGCGTCGAAGAAAGCGAACGTAATCTATATACGCGTGGCCGACACCAACAAGAAACGCGGTAAGGATATCCTCAACACCCTGGAGCGCATCTACAACGACCGCAACCAGCAAGAGAAAAACGACAACGCGCTGAATACCGGCAAATTCATTGACGAGCGTCTGGCAATAATCTATAAGGACCTGGCCAAGAGCGAATCGAACATCGAGGACTTTAAGCGCAAAAACAACATAGTGGACCCGACCCAGCAGGCTAAGGCCGTGATTACCAAGCAGGAATATGCCGCACAACGTGCCATAACACTGGAAACACGCTACAGGATAGTGGCCATGATAAAAGATTTTGTCAAGAATCCTGAAAACAAGTACGCCTACATTCCGTTCAGCGCCGACTCCACCTCGGCCTCCGGCTCAATCGCCGCCTACAACGGTCTTATCATGAAGCGCATGAAACTGGAAGGCAGCGCACTGCCCAACAATCAGGCCCTGCAGGAACTGGACGCACAGATTGACCACATGAGAAACAACGTGGTGCACGGCATAGACAACACGCTTAGCGCGCTTCAGGTACAGATAGCCCAGGCAAAGAGCATAAGCAGTTCCTCACTGGGACAGATGAGTAATATGCCTTCGCAAGAGCGTCAGGTGCTGGACCTCTACCGCGAGCAGGGAATCCAGAACGCGCTATACACGTTCCTGCTGCAAAAACGTGAGGAGAACTCTCTCACACTGGCGGCCACGGCACCTAAGGGCAGAGTTATCGACAAGCCCTACTCACAGACCAAACCCGACAGCCCCAAGTCAACCCTCGTCATAGGGCTGGCTCTGCTACTGGGTCTATTGATTCCCATCGTGGTCCTCTACCTCAAGAACTTGCTCAACACCAAGTTCTCAACTCAGGAGGAACTTGCCTCACTCACCAAGGCTCCTATTCTGGGCGAAATATGTAACAACACCCACTCGAGCCAACTCGTGGTTCTGCCAGGCAAGAATTCCTCAATTGTGGAACTGTTCAAACTGGTGCGCAACAACCTCCAGTTCATGCTACCTTCTGACGACGACAAGGTGGTTCTTGTCACATCCACGGTGAGCGGTGAGGGTAAATCCTTCGTAAGCGCCAACATAGCAGCGTCGTTCGCCCTTCTGGGTAAGCGAGTGGCCCTTGTGGGTATGGATATCCGCAATCCCAAACTCGCTGAAGTGCTGAACCTCAAAGAAATGCCTGGTGTCACTTCCTATCTGTCACAGAACAGGAGCGTGATTTCCGACCTGGCACAGACGGTGAACGGCATCGACAACCTAGACGTGTTTGTGGGCGGAGCCATTCCTCCCAATCCATCGGAACTGCTTAACAGCGACCGCACGGAGCAACTGTTCAAGGACCTCTGCGAGGCCTACGACATCGTCATCGTTGACTCGGCCCCGATAGGAATCATAAGCGACACATTCTCACTGTCGAAGTTCTCGCACGCAACAATATTCGTTACCAGAGCCAACTACACCAAGCGCAGTGTCCTCCATGTGTTCAACGAGGCTATGCAGCGCGGACAGTTACCCAATCCGGCCGTGGTACTCAACGACACCAAGCTCAATCAGTCGCACAGTTACGGCTACGGATTTTCTGATGATTAACAAGGACCTCTGCTGAATCGCCATCACATCATGTCAGACCGCAGCCAGTTCATAAAGCAAGTCTTGTTCACAGCCCTGTGGATAAGACTTACTTGGTGCTTTGTAGCTGATGAGATTATACCACCATTGGGTGAACTGACATCCTACATCAACCTGCTCTTTGACGCAGTGATTGTGATTCTGGGGCTGATCACCATCAGGGACAAACGCGACCTGATTATCGCCACCATCGCCTTGGCGTTCACTGCCGTCACAACAATCATCTTCAACGGGATGGACCTGCTGTTCTATCTCAACGGGATGCGCGACTTCATAGCATACATCTTCATCATGCCCATCCTGCGCTACTTCATGCAGGACGAGAGACAGTGGCAGGACTTCACGGCATCTTTCGACAAGTCGCTGTTCATATTCCTCGTAATACAGGTGTTTTGCATAGTGGAGCAATTCATACGCTACGGAGCGGGCGACCACGTGGGCGGCTCGCTGGGCAACTGGCATTCCGGCATCATCTCCACGCTAATCTACGCGTCGTCGTTCTATCTGCTGCAGAAGCGCATCGACCCAGACCGATTGCTTAAGAGCATTTCCGACAATTTCATCCTGATTCTTCTGCTTATTCCAACGTTCCTAAACGAGACCAAAATCAGTTTCCTGTTTCTGGCCTTGTACTTCTTGCTCATCATCCCCATCAACCGCAAAATCTTCATCCGGCTTATCTTCGCGGTTCCGGTATTACTGCTGTTACTATGGGGTGGTGCCACTGCCTACGTTGTGGCTACCGGAGGCAGCATGGGTGATGTATTCTCCCTTGACTACTACATAGAAGGATATCTTATAGCGGATGGTGATGACAACGAGAAATACGCCAAATGGCTTGTAGATAACGATTCAGATGAAGTTGAGGACATTCCTCGCTTCACCAAGTTTCTTCTTCTGGAAGAGGTGTTCGAGGAGAATCCGGGGCATCAGCTTGTCGGGTATGGCGTGGGGCACTTCAAGGGCGGTACAATCGTCCCAGACTCCGACTTTTTCAACGATTACAAATGGCTATTTATCGGTACAGTTCCCTACGCATTCCACGTAATTATTCAAGTGGGATTCATTGGGCTGATGCTCACCTTGGCATTTTTCATCTGGCTGATTTTAGTTCCGCAAGACAAAATTTTAGAGCGCGACAACAACCTGCAACTTTTCATCCTCTTCTCCATCCTGCTGCTTTACCTTTACACCGACTCTTTGCGGAATGCATATATGGAGTTGTTCTTCCTTTATTTTATCGCCCAGTCATGGCCTCAGTCCATCCACGCACCGCAAACCAACGATAATCCTACTGCATGAAACTCATATATTACATATGGAACTTCATTGAACGATTTGGGACGAACCTAATTTCTTTCGTAGGAACCATCATCTTAAGTTATATACTTTCTCCGGCGGACTTCGGCCTTGTGGGAATAGTGGCTGTTTTCACATCTGTAATATGGGTGCTAATTGACTGCGGATTGGCCGACAGCCTTCTCATGTATAAGGAGCCCAGTGAACGAGACTTCAACACCGTATTCGTATTCAATTTTGCAATGGGGGTGGCTCTTTGCCTCGTTTACATAGCGATAGCCCCACTTATCGCAAGATTTTTCGGGCGTGATGAGATTATAATCATAATGACTTGCATGGGAATAAGTGCCGTTTTCAGCGGACTTTCACTCGCACAGATAGCTAAAGTGCGCTCAAAACTTCAATTTCGTCTAATTGCAGTAATTAATATAGGTGCTATCTCCTCGGCTCTCTGCATCGCCATAATTATGGCAATGTCAGGCTTTGGATACTTTGCGCTCGTGGAACTTCAAGTAGGCTTCTCGGTCATGTATTTTCTGGGACTTGTCCTATTCACCGACTGGAAAATCAAGTTTGAATTCGACAAGTCACGCTTCCGCAAGTTCTGGAATTTCGGCTTCAATCTATTTATTTCCTACTCAGTTATTCAAATCTCTAAAAACATCTATACCTTTGTCTTGGGAAAATACTATTCATTCGTGGAAGCAGGTTATCTGGGACAGGCCCAGAAAATACAGGAAACCCCCACCAATTCCCTTGAGATATCCATCAGCAACACTTCCTATATTCTCATAGCAAAGAAGAACAACAATGATGAGAAGAATCATGCAATAATTTCTTCGTTCAACGCTATGACCTTTGTAAACTCCGTTCTCATCTTCTTTCTCATTTGCATGAGTTCCCCCATTATTAAGTGTATTCTTGCTGAAAAATGGTACCCAATTATTCCATATTTGCAGGCAATCTCAATTCTTGGACTCATAAGCCCAATTGAGAATTTCACCGCAATTGTCTTCAAAATTTATGACAAGACATCCGTAATCCGAAACATACAGGTGCTTGAAAAAGGGCTTATTATCCTCTTTGTATTCCTAATGATTGACTACGGTATCTTTGCCATGATTTTCTCTAACATAGTCATTGCATTTGTAGCCCTTATTATCTATATATTCAAGGCACACTCTATAACCGGGATAAGTTTCCTGAAATTTTCCTACATTTACCTGAAGAATATTTTCCTTGCTCTTGTCGCTGCTAGTCCGGCCTACCTAATCAGTCTTCTGCTCAACGGTTCTCATTTCCTGGCATTGCTGTTAGGAAGCATCGTATATGCTATAGCTATAGGATTTCTGTGCTACTTTTTCAAGAGAGACATGTTCATGCTCGCCAAGAGCAAGCTCTTGCGTGCCAAAAAGGTACTGATACAATAACACAATTATAGGGGGGCGACCAATTCCTCCTCATTTATCGGCCTTGAACGGCATACGGGTACTCTTTGCAAACATTGCTTTCAGAGTCTGGTAAGTTCTCACCGAAAATCTTGCTATACGCGGATGCTTAATCAGTTTGTGAAGTATCCTGTATTTCTTGGGGAAATTTTTCGAGTCATACTTATACACACTCTGTATCCATGAGTCCTCGGTCTTTATCTTATCAATATGAAATGCTATATGGTCCACCTCTAGTAACCGAAGCTTGGGCTCACACTTGGCCAAGAGCCTGCGTGTCAGCAATTGGCTCCGTATAAAAGCGAAATAACTTGCCCACAATTTCTGCTTATACAACGTGCCAAGCGCAGTAAGCGATTGCGGATTCAAGTAATAATAACACACCACTAAATCATTGAAAATGCCGGCTTTATTAATTCGCTTCGATAGGCCTACATTCAATAGCAGATCTTCATTGGGCAGCACCGTGCTCGAGGGAGGAAACACATCATCGTTCCATAACATACGCTTGGCAATACAGCCCCAACTCGGCAGATTTCCCTCTGGGGTTAGAATGATGTTCAGGAACTCCCAGTCATTGAAGACCCCCGTAAATGGGCGCGGGCTCGGTTCTATGCTTGTCTCAGAGAAATACACTCTGGGGATACCGGCGCAGTAATCAAGGTCTAGTTCCGTACAACGCTTCATTAGTTTCTCAATCGCATCCGACGTCAACCAGTCGTCCGCATCAAGATGCACTATATAGTCTCCCTTTGAAGCGTGAATGCCTGCTTTACGCGCCTCAGCAAGCCCTCTGTTCGCCTGATGAACCACCGTAATGTTACTATGTTCCATTGCAAGATTGTCTATAACCATAGGAGTGTCATCCGTGCTTCCGTCATCCACTATAACCATTTCACAGTCCTTATAGGTCTGATTCAGGGCACTTTCCACACATCGGCTAATAAATGGAGCCGCATTGTAAGCAGGTATTATTATAGATACTAACGCCATTCTTGTTCTTAATAGTCAGAATTCGACTGCAAAGATAAACCATTTTTCTTGAAAACACCTATTTTTAAATAAACATAATAACATACCAAAACATTTTATTCTGTCATTTTCTTTATTCTCCCCAAAAATTCTTAACTTTACCCCACTTTTTAACCCCAGAGTTATATTGCTACATGAACATACTGATTATCAACTGCATATTATCAACATCGGAAAAAGGCGTAATAACTCGTCGCAATTCCATAAAGGACTGCATGATATGTAACTTTGCCCAAGGCTTTGTCAGCAACGGACATTCTGTAACTATTCTTGCCAGTGAAGAGTTCCAGCCACTACAGGAGGAATCATATGATTTTAGGGTAGTTTTTTTCCCCTCCCGCTGGCCAAGCGTTTTCAAACCAGACCTAATCCCATTTCCTAAAGGGATGAACAGATGGATAAAGGAGAATTCCTCACAATTCGACTTTGCTATTGCAAGTGAGGCATTTGCAGTTTCTTCACTTATAGCATCCCGATGCCTTGGACGCAAGCTAATTATATGGCAGGAAATGGACATTCATCAGCGCAAGTTCTTCAAAATACCTGCACGTTTCTGGTATAACATAATCGTGCCCCTCTTCATGCGAAAGTCACGAGTAGTGGCTCGCAGCGAGCGAGCCCGCAAGTTCATTTCACAATACACGCACAATGTGAGTAAAACATGCGTTGACCATGGCGCGAATGGAGCTATCCTGTTTCCTTCTGACGAAGTAAAGCGTCATTTCATCATTGTTTCACGTCTAATCGCAGCAAAAGGCATTGATATATCTATCAAATCTTTTGCTACCCTAATTCACAATTATCCGCAGTATGCCGACTTCAAGCTACTCATTATTGGTGACGGTGACTATTGCGAAACACTAAAAGAACTAGCCCGGCAGCAAAATGTGGAAGGATCAGTTCAGTTCCACGGATTTATGCGGCATGAGGAAATGGCCCTTATGCTTAGAACCGCTACCGCTATGCTTATCAACACTCTGCATGACCTCAACATGGTTTCAATTCCCGAAGCTATAATCAGCGGAACCCCAATCATAAGCAACACTATACCGACTTCCGCACCATTCATTCAAGAGCATGAGTTAGGCGTGGCACGCGCTAACTGGGATGAGACCGATCTTGCAAAAGCAATAGAGAACTATCCCACTTATCATGCTAACTGCGTATCCATCCGTGATACATTAACCAACAACGGTTGTGCCCGAACCATGGTTAAGGTATTCGAAACAGAAATCTTGCCTAAACTCAATCACTAAGCTCATAAGAACCTTTCGCACTTCTTATTGGAACTTTCAAGGTGAGACGCGCACACTTTCAGTCAGCATCTTTAACAATAATATCTCACTTGTTACGTTATATTATATTAAGCGTGTCACTTTCTATGTCCTTTTTACCTCTATGAATAAGCGCGTTCTGCTCGTCAATAAGTTCTACTACACCCGAGGCGGGGCTGAGGTGGTTGCCATCAACCTCCAGGATTTGCTGTCTGCACACGGCTACGAAGTGGCGGTCTTCACCATGGACTATCAGGACACTATCAGGGCTCCATACGTTCACACAACCCCCGAAGTCTCGTTCAAGACATCATCGGTCAAGGATAAGATAAACTTTGCCCGTCGCACACTCGGCGGCTACAAGGTGGTGGAAGACTTCAAGAAAGTGCTTAACGAATTTAAGCCCGATGTGGTGCATCTGCACAACATCCACTCCTACATTTCACCTGTGGTGGGGCAAATAGCCCACGACTATGGAAGCCGCGTGGTGTGGACTCTGCACGACTACAAACTCCTATGCCCGGCCTACAGTTGCCTCAACCGCGGCAACGTGTGCGAACGTTGCTTCTTCAATAAGGGGCGCATTCTCACTCAGCGATGCTTCAAGGAAAGCATGGCGGCCAGCACGCTGGCATGGGCCGAAGCCCTGAAATGGAACCGTATCAAGCTGCAGAAGTTCACGCACGCCTTCATCTGTCCCAGCAACTTCATGCGAGAGCAGATGATTAAGGGTGGGTTCAATGCCCACAAACTGCATGTGGTGAACAACTTTCTTGATCCCATTAAACATGAGGAACTGAAAGACCTTCCACACAACAACAAAGAGGACTATTACACATACATAGGTAGACTAAGCAGCGAAAAGGGGGTGGAGACTTTACTAAAAACAGCCAAGAATCTTCCCTACAAGTTGAAAATAGCCGGTGGTGGCCCACTGAAACAGCATCTCATCTCACACTACGACCTCCCCAACATAGAGTTTCTCGGTCGCCTTGATGCCGTTGAAGTCAGTCACTTACTTTCGCACGCACGCCTTTTAATCCAGCCGTCGGAATGTTACGAGAACAATCCGCTCAGCACCATCGAGGCGCTTTGCGCCGGCGTGCCGGTAGTGGGGGCGCAAATAGGCGGCATACCTGAACTCATATCGCCATCTAACGGTCTCACATTCACATGGGGAGACCAGATTGAGCTGGAGCGGTGCATTAATTCGGTCATGAGCGGCAGTTATTCTTTCAATTACGATGAGATTGCCCGCGATGCCCTGAATCGCTTCTCAGGCGAGAGCCATCTGGGAAGACTTGAAAAAATCTATTTCGACTAATTCCCACACTAAAGCGATGAAGACGGTAGCGGTAATCGGAACGAGGGGATTCCCCGGAATTCAGGGCGGGGTGGAAATGCACTGCCAAAATATCTACCCGCTCATCTCCGACGCGAACTTCCGGGTTTACCGCCGCAAGCCCTACCTCACACCTGAGTCAACGCGCACTTATCCCAACATTACTTTCGTGGATCTTCCGTCAACACGCGTCAAGGGGTTTGAGGCCCTTTTTCACACATTCCTCAGCGTGATGCACATCATTTTCCACCGCACCGATGCCGTTCACATACACAACATAGGTCCCGGCCTGTTCGCACCTATTCTGCGACTTTTCGGATTTAAGGTGATAATGACCTACCACAGTGCCAACTACGAGCACAAGAAATGGGGACCTTTTGCCAAGGCCCTGCTTCGCCTGAGCGAACACGTATCGCTCCGCTGGTGCCACCGCATAATCTTCGTGAACAAGTTCCAAATGGAGAAATACGCCGAGAAAATCAGACGCAAAAGCACTTACATACCTAATGGACTGCACCCTGCCGTACCGGTGGCCGAGACCGATTTCCTCAGCAGCAAAGGCATCATCCCGGGAGAGTATCTGCTGGCCGTGGGACGAATCACACCGGAGAAAGGGTTCCATCATCTCATAAAGGCCGTTCAGGAATGCCCACAGG
This sequence comes from uncultured Porphyromonadaceae bacterium, assembly GCA_937892215.1. Classification (GTDB taxonomy): domain Bacteria; phylum Bacteroidota; class Bacteroidia; order Bacteroidales; family Muribaculaceae; genus Sodaliphilus. The sequence goes on along the minus strand of CALAVE010000025.1, from coordinate 36,790 downwards.
TGTCGCAACTGGTTATTGCCGGCGGTAGCGACCACGACAGTACTTACCTCAACGAACTGCGCGCGCTCGACACGCATCACAAGGTGATTTTCACCGGATTTACCGCCGGGAACGACCTTGCCCAACTCTATTCACACGCCCGACTGTTTGTACTTCCGTCGGAAAACGAAGGCTTCCCCCTTGTCCTGCTGGAAGCCATATCCTATCATCTTCAGGTGATAGTAAGCGACATCCCCGCCACACACCTGCTCCAATTACCGCAATCATGCTATTTTGAGACGGGAAATACAACACAACTAAAAGAAATCATTGAGCACACACTCACAGCCGAAAATACCAATAATTACAATTTTGATATTACACAATTTCAGTGGCCGGAAATAGCCGCCACTACGGCTCGCATTCTCACTTCATCGTGACACAGGCTCAATCCACTCTTTCGCCCAGCAGCGTGGCACTCGTGGCACTCTTCACCCGGCACTTCACATAATCGCCCACATGGGTGTCGCCGGCACGAAACACTATCACCTTGCCCTGCTCGGTGCGCCCGAACATATCCTCACGCGAACGCTTGCTGTAGCCTTCCACCAGCACCTCGAACGTGCGACCCACGTCGCGCTTATTGCTACACAGCGACAGTTCGTTCTGCAACGCTATCATGCGGTTAAGCCGCTCTATCTTCACCTGCTCCGGCACATTGTCGGGCAGATGCTTGGCGGCGAATGTCCCGGGGCGCTCACTGTACTTGAACATGAACGACGAGTCGAACCCCACCTCGCGCATCAGGCTCAGCGTCTGCTCAAAGTCTTCCTCCGTCTCATCGTGGAATCCGGTGAACACATCGGTGGATATCCCGCAGTGAGGCATCGCCCGGCGTATCTTGGCAATGCGGTCCAGATACCACTCGCGGGTGTACTTGCGGTTCATCAGTTTCAGCACCTTGTTGCTTCCGCTCTGCACCGGCAGGTGTATCTGCTTGCAGATATTGTCGTAGCGCGCCATCACATCTATTATCTCATCGCTAAGGTCCTCGGGGTTGGACGTGGTGAAGCGCACACGCATCTCGGGTGCGGCCTCTGCCACCAGAGCCAGCAGTTGCGCCAGGTCCACCGTGGTTCCGTCTTCGTTCTTGTAGAGATACGAATTCACGTTCTGTCCCAGCAGGATCACTTCCTTGAAACCCTTGGAACGCAAGTCGGCAAGTTCGTTGAGTATGCTCTGCGGCTCGCGGCTGCGCTCACGGCCACGGGTGTATGGCACTATGCAATAGGTGCAGAAGTTGTTGCAGCCGCGCATTATGCTTATGAATCCGCTCACCTTACTGCCGCCCACGCGCTTGGGGATGATGTCGCGGTAGGTCTCGGTCTTAGACAGTTCGGTGTCAATGGCCTTCCCGCCATTCTCGGCCTCACCGATGAGTGAGGGCAGATTCAAGTACGAGTCAGGTCCGGCAACCAGATCCACGCCGTAGTCGCTAATCAGCACGTCTTTCAGGCGCTCGGCCATACAACCTATAATTCCCACAATGAGTCGGCGCTGACGCTTCTTACGCAGGGCGTTCAGTTGGTTCAGCCGCGTGAAAATCTTCTGCTCGGCGTTGTCGCGCACTGAGCAGGTATTGATAAATATCGCGTCGGCCTCGTCCAGCGTGTCGGTGGTATCATAGCCCGCCATCTGCATCACGCTGGCCACCACCTCGCTGTCGGCCACGTTCATCTGGCAGCCGTAGGTCTCTATATAGAGCAGTTTGCCGCTGTCTCCGGCATCATATTGCAATTTCAGTCCTTCCATCACTGTATCGTTGTCATTTGAGACCGCAAAGTTACAACCTTTTTTCCTTTTATCAAACTGCCCGGGCGCTTGTTCTGAGCGTTCTGAGCCGCTACAGGGTGGTTTCGTGGACTCCGGCTGTTGGGATAATGCTTATCACGGTTTTAATCTTTTGTATTTGCCTGATGGCACCGGGTGCCGGAACATCTTCCACAGGCATCAGCACCTTGCCCATCTGCACACGGGCACGGTCGCTGGTGGTCTGGTAGCGCACGGTTAGCGCGCCTCGCTCGCCCTCGTCCACGCTTATCACATGAGTGGTGTTGTCCTCCGGTATCACCACTGCGCCCTTGCTCAGGTACACCGTCTTAATCTCCCACGGCTTCACGGCGACATTCAGAACCTTGTCCCGATACTGGAGCAAAGCGTTATGCGTCTCTGCGTTCTGCCAGTCGATGTTCAGCAGATAAATCACGCGCATATTTCCGCTGTCCCACACTGTCCAACTGATTTTGTTCCCGTCATCGGCCTTAATCCATCCGGCAAGACTCTCACGCTCAGCCAGTTTTGCCGCTTCGCCACGCAACGTGGCCTCATAATCGGCCCTGATTTGCGCATCGGCAGGATAGACAGCCTGCGGATAGTAGATAATCTTTCCGCACCCCAGCGTTATTTCGGTTTTCTCTGTTAGCGCACGGTAGCCGTCGCCCAGCATCGCACGTATCACGGCATCGTCCTCGGGGAAGTGGGGCGCCTCATCGGGCTGCAAGTCGGCATTCAGGTGCGCTGCTGTCAGCACCAGCGTTCCACCCTGCTCCACATAGGCTTTCATTCGGGCAAAGTCACCGGAATCGTAGGTGTTCCAGCCCATGAACGCTATCATTCCGTAACTGTTAAGCACGTCCTGAGGAGCCTCTACCGGCAGGAAATCCACGGCACCGTAGGGTGTGGTGGTGAACCAACCGTCGGGGCCACAGTCGCTGTTACCATTTTGTGGATAATAGACGCTTGTGGCCACGTCGAAACTTTCCATCGCCTTGTTGAACGCCCACTTCTGGCCGTCCTGTTCCCAAATCGGTCCGCGGCCGAAGCTGCGCCATGCGTCGTTGCGCCCTTGAATCACCGCCACGCGCGTAACCATCCGGCCCGGGCGGTCGTGCGTCTTAATGTACTCCAGCATCAGGTTCTGAGCCTTGAGGTGCTCGCGGCCGCTCTCGCTGTAGCGGTCGTGAACCAGTTCGTCGGTCCACAATGCCTCCTCGGTGTTGATGTGGCTTGAGCCGTGCATGAAAGCCGTGGCCAGCGACATATAGAAGCGCAGAGCATGGTCCTTTTTCTCAAACTGATAGGGGCGTAACCACTGCATAGCGTGCAGCGAGCCGTAGTCGGGCTTGCTATAGGCCCGCGAAGCGCCGCGCAGCGACGACATTATCTTCTCCTCCGGTCCGTACATCTGCTCTGCGCCAAGCCAGTCGTAACCGGCCTGATAGAAGTAGCGGAACAGCGTACTCGGCCCTGTGTGGCGCGTACTCTCGCCTTTGCTGTAGCGCAGGTTACTCACGAAATATCGTGCTCCGTCGGCCATATCGGTCACCTTCTTGCGGTCGTAGTGGATATAGTCGCCGTGGTCGGTGAAAATGGGCGGACGCTTGGCAAAGATTCCGCCGTATGGGCGCGTACGGGCCGCTATGTCGGAGAAGAGTCCCACGTAGCGGAACTGTGTCCAGTAGTAGTAGCCGCCGTCGTTCTCATGCGCCTGCTTACCGCGGAACATGGGGCCGGCGAGCGCGTCGAGCGACGGGTTGAGCCTGCTTGCGGCCAGGTTTCGTCCCTCGACCTGCCAAGCGTAGGGAATGTTCATGTCGTTAAGCACGTCGGTGTATCTTTTCACGAACTCGGGGAGCACTTCACGCGTGCCGTTCCACTGATACGACGGGCGGAAATGATAGGCGTTACCCACGCCAGAGCGCAGATACCACTTGAAGAAGTAGTCGTAGGTGGCAGGGTCTTTCGGCGCGTAGATTTCATCACCGCTACTGAGCAGAACCTCTTTCCCGTGCTTCTCTATCACGTTTTTCACCGTCACTGTCTCGGTCCGGCCGTTCGAAGCGAGTTTCACGTTCACGGGCACGCCGGCTTCTCCAGCATTCAGTGTAACCACATGCAGACCGGTATCGTGCAGACTCAGAATCTGCGTGTTACCCGGTGAGTTCACCATTAGTTCCACATCGGGTTTGTTAGTCTCAATCAGCATGCCGAATTTCTTCCCTGCCGTCACATATTCAGGCAGATAGGCCACCTCAAAGTCGCGGGCGCTCTCCTCTATCACTTCCACCCGCCGCAGGCAGTAGGGCCAACTCACGCGGTGCGCTTCCTTCTGCAGTGTCAACTTGAATGTGCCGTTGCCGGCTACGTTCTGAGGCAGAGGTATCATAAAATCAGCGATATCCGAGCAACGGTCGAACTCATACCCATCCTTCACCGTGATTCCGTTGAACTCTATGTGCCACTTGGGCCACATCTTGGTGGACATATTGATTCCCACCCAGTAGTTGCGCTTCTCGGTGCGCGCCTCCTCTTTCACAAAGGGGGCCTTCCACACCGGCTTGCCGTCCTGAAGCAGCACCGGCGACTCCACCCAGCACTCACCGGCAAATCGGGTTCCGCCCAGTCTCAGCAGTATGCAAGCCACGTCTTGTGGCAGTTCCAGTTCCTTTTCCACGGCCTCGTAGCGCTTGCTCGTCCCTTCGGGGACAGGTACCCACAGCACACGGTCGGCCTTGTCGTAAACATCTTCAGCGGCTCGCCCAGGACGCTTAAGGTATATCTGCAATTCCACCCCGAAGTTACCTCCTTTACTCACCGTGAGGTTGTCCTTCCTGACCACCGGTATGCGCAGCGTGAACTTCCCCGGCTTGAGCCTGTCGCCCATTATGCGGTTATACACGTGTCGCTCAAAGTCATCGTTATCACCCTTGAAATAGAGCGAATAGCGCTCGCTCTTTCGCACCACCGAATCCAGATTGTCGTCCACCAGGCACTCCACATAGCGGAAATTACGTTCGCCGCGCAAGTCCCACGGCGACGGCCATGCTGTGTTTCCCACCACACGCAGGAATCGGCGCACTGTGTCGGAGCGTGGGCTTAGAGCGGCTTTAATGTTGATGTGTTTGCCCGGAGTTAATGTCTTGTATGCGTCCAAGTCTTTTCCGGCCGAGAAAATCACTTTGCGGCTCTCGGTCTGTAATGCTCCGGCTTGGGCCGCGCTTGTGGTGAGTGCGATAATTGAAAATAAAAAAATAAGTTTCCCTAATGTTGCTCTCATACTTGAATTGGGTTTAAGTTTTATTGCTATTGCTGATTAGCAAAGGTAATAAATGTTTGTGAGACATGCAACAAATTCGGTGAATTGTCACGGTTAAAGAATTTTTTCCTTAATTGTTGCAAATGACGGGTTAAATCTGTAACTTTGCACATTAATGTTACCGAGTCGGTGACACATCCACGAAAAGACGACAATAACTAAACAATTAATAACTAAATTACTAAACTACTATGTGGTTAATCAATTCTTCAGTAGGACGAAAGGTGATAATGTCCGTTTCCGGCTTATTCCTCATCCTATTTCTGACTTTTCATGCCCTCATGAATGCCGTGGCTCTAATTTCGCTCGACGCTTATGAGGCTGTTTGTGAATTCCTTGGTGCCAACTGGTACGCATTGGTAGGCACGGCAATCCTTGCCGCCGGCTTCATTGTGCACATCTGCTTCGCCTTCCTGCTCACATGGCAGAACCGCAAGGCACGCGGTAACGACCGCTATGCCGTTTCGGCCAAGCCCAAGAGCGTGGAATGGGCGTCGCAGAACATGCTCGTGCTGGGCATCATCGTGCTCTGCTTCCTCGTTCTCCACCTTGCTCAGTTCTGGGCCAAGATGCAGTTGCCCGAGGTGCTTGGTGACATACCCGCAAGCGGAACCGACGCTCTGAGCGCCGCTTTCTCTCAACTGTGGGTCGCTCCGGTTTATCTCATCGGTTTCTGCGCTATCTGGTTCCACATCACTCACGGATTCTGGAGCGCTTTCCAGACAATAGGCACTGCCAACGAGAAGTGGATTGCTCGCTGGAAATGCATCGGATGGTGGTGGGCTACTATCGTTATGGGGCTGTTTGCCATTGAAGTCATCTACTTCACCTGGTTCTTCGCCCTCTAATCTTTCAGTTCTTTAATTTCACATTCATACTAAAATTTTCTAACATGGAAGAAAAAGATAAGACTTTACAGGCCGGAGCGCCCGTAATCGACTCTAAAATACCGGAAGGGCCTGTGGCTGAGAAATGGACCAACTACAAGGCTCATCAGAAACTCGTGAACCCGGCCAACAAGCGTCGCCTCGACATCATCGTGGTGGGTACCGGTCTGGCTGGTGCCAGCGCCGCCGCCACTCTGGGCGAAATGGGATTCAACGTGCTCAACTTCTGCATACAAGACTCTCCGCGTCGCGCTCACTCCATAGCAGCGCAGGGCGGTATCAACGCAGCCAAGAACTACCAGAACGACGGTGACTCGGTTTACCGCCTGTTCTACGACACTGTGAAGGGTGGCGACTATCGCGCTCGCGAAGCCAATGTGTACCGCCTCGCTGAGGTGTCGAACAATATCATCGACCAGTGCGTGGCACAGGGCGTGCCTTTCGCTCGTGAATACGGAGGTCTGCTGGCCAACCGCTCGTTCGGCGGCGCTCAGGTGAGCCGCACGTTCTACGCTAAGGGCCAGACCGGACAGCAGCTGCTACTCGGCGCCTATTCATCACTCAACCGCCAGATTCAGATGGGCACAGTGAAGAGCTACAACCGCTACGAGATGCACGACATCGTCATCATCGACGGACGTGCACGCGGAATCATAGCCAAGAACCTGGTAACCGGTAAACTGGAGCGATTCGCCGCTCACGCAGTGGTAATCGCCACCGGTGGATACGGAAACACCTACTTCCTCTCCACTAACGCCATGGCCTGCAACTGCTCGGCCGCTATGGCTTGCTACCGCAAGGGCGCTTATTTCGCAAATCCGGCCTATGTGCAGATTCACCCCACCTGTATCCCTGTTCACGGCGACAAGCAGTCTAAACTCACGCTTATGTCGGAGTCGCTCCGTAACGACGGACGAATCTGGGTGCCTAAGGATAATGAGGACGCCAAGAAACTGCAGCGCGGCGAAATCAAGGGTAGCGACATACCCGAGGAAAACCGCGACTACTACCTGGAGCGCCGCTATCCGGCATTCGGCAACCTGGTGCCGCGCGACGTGGCAAGCCGCGCCGCTAAGGAGCGTTGCGACAAGGGATTTGGCGTTAACAACACCGGCAAGGCCGTGTTCCTGGATTTCAGCGAGGCAATTAACCGTCTGGGCATCGACGTTATCCGTCAGCGCTACGGTAACCTCTTCGACATGTATGAGGAAATCACCGACGTTAACCCCGGTGAACTCGCCAACGAAATCAACGGTGAGAAATACTACAACCCCATGATGATTTATCCCGCAATCCACTACACTATGGGCGGCATCTGGGTTGACTACGAACTGCAGACAAGCGTTAAGGGCCTGTTCGCCATCGGCGAGTGCAACTTCAGCGACCACGGCGCTAACCGACTCGGTGCTTCCGCTCTGATGCAGGGTCTGGCCGACGGTTACTTCGTGCTGCCATACACCATCCAGAACTACCTCAGCGACCAGATTACAGTGCCGCACTTCACCACCGACACCCCCGAGTTCGACGAGGCTGAAAAGCGTGTTCAGGCTAATCTGGACCACCTCATGGACATCCAGGGCAAGCGCAGCGTTGACTCCATCCACAAGGAACTGGGGCACATCATGTGGGACTACGTGGGCATGGCGCGCACCAAGGAATCGCTCCAAGAGGCCCTCAAGAAACTCAAGGAACTGCGCCACGAGTTTGAAACCAACCTGTTCGTTCCCGGAACTCAAGAGGGCATGAACATTGAGCTCGACAAGGCATTCCGCCTGCGCGACTTCATCACCATGGGCGAACTCATCGCTCACGACGCGCTCAACCGCAACGAAAGCTGCGGCGGACACTTCCGCGAAGAGCACCAGACCGAAGAAGGCGAGGCTCGCCGCGACGACCAGAACTACTTCTACGTGGCTTGCTGGAAGTACAACGGCGATGACGAAACCGCTCCTTCGCTCATCAAGGAACCGCTCAAGTACGAGGCTATCAAGGTGCAAACCCGTAACTACAAGTCATAAACTTTTAAATTTCTGAATAATATGGATACTAATATAAGCTTCAAATTAAAAGTTTGGCGTCAAGCCGGACCAAAGGAAAAAGGTCATTTCGAGACTTACGAGTTGCAGGACATTCCCACCGACACCTCGTTCCTGGAAATGCTCGACATCCTCAACGAACAACTCATTGAAAAGGGCCAGGAGCCGGTAGCGTTCGACCACGATTGCCGCGAAGGTATCTGCGGTATGTGCTCGCTCTACATCAACGGACACCCCCACGGACCCGCTACAGGTGCCACCACCTGCCAACTCTATATGCGTCGCTTCCACGACGGCGAGACCATCACCGTGGAACCGTGGCGCTCGGCCGCTTTCCCCGTAATTAAGGACCTCATGGTGAACCGCAACGCTTTCGACCAGATTCAGCAGGCCGGCGGCTACGTGTCGTTCAACACCGGCGGCGCTCAGGACGCTAACGCAATACCCATCTCCAAGGTGGCTGCCGACGAGGCTATGGACAGCGCGTCGTGCATCGGTTGCGGCGCATGCGTCGCTGCTTGCAAGAACGGTTCGGCCATGCTCTTCGTTTCGGCTAAGGTGAGCCAGTTCGCTCTCCTGCCACAAGGTAAAGCCGAGGCTAAGAAGCGCGTTAAGGCTATGCTCAGCAAGATGGACGAACTGGGATTCGGTAACTGCACCAACACTGGTGCCTGCGCTGCCGAGTGCCCCAAGAACATCAAACTCAGCAACATTTCGCGCCTCAACCGCGAATACATCTGCGCCAAGCTCAGCGACTAAGGCTACCGGCAACAGCGCATCTGATACAGAGAGGGTCCCGCATACACCATGTGGGACCCCCTTGGTTTATAGCGACACCGCTCTGCGGGCGGCGGCATAGCAGGGACTTACCTGCGGCTCTTCAGCCGATTGACGGCGGCACGCAACTGCTCCATCGCCTGTACGAGACGCGCACGCGGAGTGCCCACGTTGAGACGCATGTGGCAGTAGCCCGGAACACCATATATCTCGCCATTGTTCAGAGCCAAGTGGGCATCTTCGGCAAAGAAACGCACCAGTTCACCGTGGTCAATGCCCAAACGGCGACAATCAAGCCACATGAGGAACGAAGCCTGCGGCTTGATGCCATAAATCTCGGGGATATTTTCGCGGCAGTACTGCGCCACATAGAGCACATTCTGCTCTATATACTGCTTGCATGCCTCAAGCCACGGCTCTCCGTAACGATAGGCGACTTCAGTGGCGAGCAAAGCCGTGATATTGGCATTGCACAGTTCGTTCACCTCCACCCAGCGATAAAACTCGCGGCGCAACTCAGGATTCTTGATTACAAGCCATGTGCTTTTCACCCCCGGGATATTGAAGGTCTTACCCGGCGAGCCGCACGTGATGGTCACCGCTGCGGCATCCTCGCTCACCATTGCCAGCGGTGTGTGCTTGTGCCCGAAAAGGGTAATGTCGCTGAACACCTCGTCGCTGAACAGAATCACTCCGTGGCGCCGGGCCAGCGCTGCCACCTGCCGCAGTTCCTCCTCCGTCCACACTATGCCTATGGGATTCTGCGGATTACACACCACCATGATGCGCGGTTTTTGCTCCGTGAACACGCGTTCCAAATCATCCAAGTCCATGCGATAGAAATGGTCGCCGGTGGGTTTCAGGTTATTGCGCACCGCCAGCCGGCAGTTACCCTCTATCACTTCCTTAAAATCGTAGTAAACAGGCTCCTGCAGCACCACGCGGTCGCCGGGCTGAGTGTAGAAGTTGAGAACCATTCCCAGTGCCGGCATTCCACCAGGCATGAACGTCATCTCTTCTCGGCTTATCTCAAACCCGTTGCGACGGCGCTGCCAGTCGATAATAGATTGCCAGTACTCGTCGTAAGGCAGTGTGTAACCGTAGATGGGATGCTCACCAAAGCGTTTCACCAGGGCCGAACTGATATCCGGACTCACGGCGAAGTCCATATCGGCAATCCACAGTGGTAGCAAGTCGTCGTGGCCGAACATTGGCCCTAGCATATCGGTTTTTTTACAATGTGTGTTACGCCTGTCTATGACAGCGTCAAAATCAAATTTATTCATAGTATCTATCTCCTTTTTATCCGTCAAAGCAATATTGCTTATCGGGGTGCAAAGATAGCGTTTTTCTGCTCTTCACGCAAGGTAGCACTTGACCACGTTGCGCAAAATAGGTAACTTTGCAACACATAAAGCGACAAGTAATTAATCGAACACACACTCCATCAAGCAAATTAATTAATGAAAATAAGATTCACAAAGATGCACGGGGCAGGCAACGACTACATTTATGTGGATGCCACGCAATACCCCATTCCCCACCCCGGGGCGGCGGCCATCGCACTGAGCCGGCAGCACTTCGGAATAGGCAGCGACGGGCTGGTGCTCATCAGCCGTCCACACGACAGCGTGGCCGACTTTAAAATGCGCCTATTCAATGCCGACGGCAGCGAGGCTATGATGTGCGGCAACGCCAGCCGATGTGTGGGCAAACTCGTCTATGAGACGGGGATGACACGCAAGCGGCAGTTGCGCCTAGCCACGCGTTCGGGCGTGAAACTGCTAAGTCTCATGGTGGATGCACACGACAAAGTCGCAGAGGTTGCTGTGGATTTGCTCAAGCCCATTCTTCACGACGACTCGCAGTTCCTGCCCTCAGGCGAACCGCTACCTCACGGACAGTTCGTGTCGATGGGTAACCCGCTTTACGTTATCTTTGTTGACAATCTGGATGCTGTGGATGTGGCGCGCGAAGGTGCACGCCTGGAACGGCACTCGCGTTTTCCTCAGCGCTGCAACATCGTGTTTGCGCAATGCAATGGCGGCGCGTTGCGCGTACGAGTATGGGAGCGCGGCAGCGGCATCACACTGGCATGCGGCACCGGCGCATGCGCGGCGGTTTTGGTGGCAGCACAAAACGGACTCGTGCCGCGGCAATGCGATGTAATCATGGACGGCGGCACGCTCAGTGTCCAATGGCGTGAAAGCGACGACCACCTCTTGCTCTCCGGCCCGGCCACCATTGTATTCACCGGCGAGGTGGAACTGTAACTCACCACTCGCACCGCGAGCAAAAAACCTTACAACTATGACTCAAAGGGAAAATTCACACAAAGAATTGATTACACCGAATACGGTCTGGTGATGGGTGGCTAATGACCCTCTGAGTTCGTTCTGCCCCATACCGGCGCAGTTTCAACGCATCAGACATAAGAGAGCCCCACACGGTTTTTGCGAGGCTCTCACTTTTTTCGTCCGGTATCGGTCATCCGGATTCGATAATTCTGTTATCTCGGTGCTATTTGCCTGCCAGCACTATCAGGGCCAGGCCCGATATGAAGAACACAAACATTCCGGTCAGCAACCAGCGTGTCTTCTTGTCGGCTCCACGGAACTCATGCCACACCAGTACGCCCCACAAGGCGGCTATCATGGGCGCGCCCTGCCCCAGCGCATAAGATATGGCAGCACCGGCTTTTCCTGCGGCTATGTAACTCAGGACAGTTCCCAGTCCCCAGACGATTCCGCCCAGAATACCCACCAAGTGCGTTCTCATGTTTCCGCCAAAATAGGTCTTGTAACTTACCGGCCCACCCTGGAAAGGTTTCTTCATGGCAAGCGTGCCCCACAGGAAGTTACTGAGAAATATACCCAGCGAGAAGATGAAAAATGCTGTATAGGGTGTGGCCTTGCCAACTTCCGGACTTTCAAAGTTGTCAAGGTCCATAGCGGCCGCCACAAACCTATAGAAGAACGACATCAGCACACCGGCTATCACCGCCAGTGTTACACCCTTTTTACCCGAACTTTCACCTTTTTGCATCCTGCCGGACGCCATTCCGTTTACTACTATTGCTATTACCACCAGAGCCACACCGGCAAAAAGCAGCATAGCATCACCCTTGGGTTGCCCCATGTAATTCAGTATCACACCCAGAACCAGTGCTATGCCCACTCCCACAGGGAATGCCACTGCCATTCCGGCAAGGGACACGCTGGCCGAGAGCAGTATGTTGGAAGCATTGAATATCACACCTCCGGCCAGAGCGCTCAGGAACGCGGTCCCCGACACCTGCTGCAAATCGGCTACGAAACTTCGGCCTCCGTCACCCACGCTTCCTAAAGTGAATCCTATCAGAAGCGACATGAGCAGGATTCCCACAACATAGTCCCAGTAGAACAACTCATAGCGCCAATTCTTGGCCGCCAGTTTCTGTGTGTTGCCCCATGAGCCCCAGCACACCATCGTTACCACGCAAAGCACGATGGCCAATACATAACTGTTTACTATAAACATTACTTGAATCTTATTAGTTTGACTTTTATTGACTTATTTTCCTCCGACTGTGTTCACAACTCGGCCCTGCGAGGAATGCTTCGCCATGCCCCCAGGCGAGTCACGCTCACCGACGCTGCCTTGTTCGCCATCAGAATGGCTTCGGGCATAGCGCGACCCTCACTCAGCGCCACACACAACGCTCCGTTGAACGTATCACCGGCGGCCGTCGTATCCACCGCCTTAACCTTGTACGCCGGAACATTCACCAGTTTATCATCTTCAATGGTGTAAGCGCCTCGCGAACCGGCCGTTATTATCACATCTCCCACGCCCAGCGACTGTATGGCCCTGATGGCTTTAAGAATACTCTCTTCATCGCTCACTTCCACGCCACTCATCATGGAAGCCTCGGTCTCGTTGGGCGTAATCAAATCCACGTTCTTCAGCAGGTCGCCGGGCAGAGGCTCCTTGGGGAATGGAGCCGGATTAAGCAGCACCTTTGCTCCCGATTCATGAGCTAACTGCGCCGCCTTAATCAGAGTGGGAATGGGAGTCTCCAGTTGCATCAGCACTATACTTGCATCGGAAATCAGTGGTCTGGCTACCTCTATGTCTTCCTCACTTAACATGGCATTGGCTCCGCTCACCACAATTATACTGTTTTCACCGCGCGCATCCACAGGTATCATTGCGATGCCGGTGGGCACTCCTTCCGTAGTCAGCACGTGAGTCGTATCTATTCCCTCTTCGCCAAGCAGTTTCAGCGCTTGCTTTCCGAAGCCGTCGTTGCCCACTCGAGCCACAAAACTCACGTCACCTCCCATGCGACTTACCGCCACAGCCTGATTGGCGCCCTTTCCGCCCTGATTCGTTATAAAATCCTGACCTATAATAGTCTCTCCGGGCAGTGGCAGATGCTCCACTTTAACCACCATGTCGGTATTGCAACTTCCTATTACAACAATTTTTGTTTTCGTCTTCATAATTCCCTATTTCTTAATTCTTCAATGACAAATATACGAATTTTGCAAAATATTACAAAATATCTTGCCTCTTTGCCTTGTAATGATGTGATTCGGTTTCCTCAGAACAGCATACCCACTTGATACACCACCGCACTCACTACCCAGGCCACCGCCGTGGTATATAGAGCCGCTGCAAGTCCCCACTTCCACGAGCCTGTCTCGTTCTTGATGGCTACTATGGTGGCTATGCACGGGAAGTAGAGCAGGATAAACAGCAGGTAGCAGTATGCCGCGAGCGGCGTCACTCCGTCGGCCAGCATTCGGCTGCGCAGTCGGGTGTATTTCTCGCCGTCGTCGCTATAACTGTCATCATCGGCAAAACTGTCGTCATCCGTATATATCACACCCATTGTCGAGGCCACGATTTCCTTCGCCCCTACTCCGGCTATCAGACTCACATCCAGTTTCCAGTTGAAACCCTGAGGTGTGAACACCGGCTCAATGGCCTTGCCTATGCGGCCTATGTAACTCTGCTCCTGTTGCTGCTGAGTGGTGAGTTGCTCATTATGAGGGAAGTAACCCAGAGCCCACACTATTATGCTGGCAACCAGAATTATGCCTCCCATCTTCTTGAGGTATTCCTTACCTTTTTCCCACGTGTGACGCGCTATCGCCTTTCCGGTGGGCATGCGGTACGGCGGCAGTTCCATCACAAACGGAGTGTCTTCGCCCTTTATCACCGCCTTGCTCAGCACTCGGCTCACTATCACGGCCACAATGATTCCCACCGCATATAGCGAAATCATGGTCAGGCTACGCCACTTCAGCGCAAAGAACGTGCCGGTTATCATTATGTATATGGGCAACCGAGCCGAGCAACTCATAAACGGCAATATCATCATCGTTATCAACCTGCTGCGCCGGCTCTCTATCGTGCGCGTGGCCATCACCGCCGGCACATTGCAACCGAAGCCCATTATCAGCGGAATGAACGACTTGCCGTGCAGACCCATCTTGTGCATCAGTTTGTCCATGATGAACGCCGCGCGAGCCATGTAGCCGCTGTCCTCCATAAGTGATATGAAGAAATAGAGTATCAGTATCTGCGGCAAGAACACTATCACGCTGCCCACTCCACCTATCACACCGTCAACGAGCATCGCCTTCAGCGGACCGTCGGGCATAACGCCGCTCACCCACTCGCCCAGCCACGCCACGCCGGCGTCAATCCAGTCCATGGGGTACTGACCCAGCACAAACGTGACCTCAAACATCACGAACAGTATCAGGAAAAATATGGGGAATCCCAGATATTTGCTAGAAAGCAGCCTGTCAACGGCATGAGTCACCCTGTAGGCATTGTCGGCATCGCCCGGCTCATATCCGGCCTCCTGAAGCGCGCCGTGGATAAATCCGTACTTGGCGTTCATTATCGCCGTCTCGCTGTCCTCGTGCACGTCAGCCTCTATCTGACGCGACGCGCGGCTCACGGCCGATTTCACCTCGACCGCATTAGGCAACCGCTCCGCTATCTTGCCCGCCTCAGCGTCATTCTCCAGCAGTTTTATGGCTAAGTAACGGGTGGAATACTTGTAACGCAGCGAATCGCTCTTCTGGATGGTGTTCTTCACCATGTCTATTCCGCGCTCCACGCGCTCACCATGGTTGATGTGAATGTGGCGGAAATAGTTCTTGCGCGGCTTCTCGCCCACGGCAAAGTCTTCCTGATGGTCCGTCGGCATGTCCTTGGCATAGTTCTCGTGCCATTCCCGTATCTCTCGCGCCACTTCGGCGTTTATTTTGCCGTTCTCATCCACATAGTCGGCTCCCTCATACATGTTGATTATCACATGGAACAGCAGTTCCACTCCCATGCCGCTCTTGAACGAGGTCTGAACCATAGGCACGCCGAAGAGTTCGCTCAGAACGTCCACGTCCAGACGGTCGCCACGGCGCTCCACCTCGTCCCACATATTCAGCGCGCACACCATGCGCATGTTCATGTCTATCAGTTGAGTGGTCAAGTACAGGTTCCGCTCCAGATTAGACGCGTCTATCACGTTTATCACCACATCGGGCGTGTTCTCTATTATCTGCTTGCGGACAAACAGTTCTTCGGGGCTATAGGCCGACAACGAATACGTCCCCGGCAAATCCACCAGGTGAAACTCATAGCCTTCAAACTCGGCCTTCGCCTCCGTGGCATCCACAGTGACTCCGCTGTAGTTACCCACGCGTGCGTGCGCTCCGCTGGCAAAGTTGAATAACGATGTCTTGCCGCAGTTGGGGTTGCCCACAAGCGCCACGTTTATCACACGGCGCTTCCGTCGTGCCGCCTCGTGCAGTGCGTCGCGGTTTATGTCCACATGCTCTATCGAGCCTCGCAGAACCTCTCCTGCGGTCTGTCCATCCTCCACGGCTTCTTCGGCGCTCACCACCTCTATCATCCTTGCCTCATCGTGGCGCAACGACACTTCATAGCCCAGCAGACGATATTTCACCGGATCTCTAAGCGGCGCATTGAGCAACACTTCCACCTCAGTGCCCTTGATAAACCCCATCTCCACTATTCGCTTACGAAAACTGCCGTGACCCGTCACCTTGACTATCACGCCCTTTTCGCCTGTTTTCAACTCCGACAATCGCATTTCCGACCTGTTTTTAATCCTCTATTTCTTATTAACCCGCAAAATTAACCTTTTTCTTCCCTTGTGTCAATACCCATTTTCCACTATTTTCCATCACAAATCTAACTGCAAACGTACCGCCGCTACCTCTCTCAGCCATTCAGCCCGAATCGCCCATTTCACTCTTTAGCGTCTCCGCCGCAAAAAAATAAAAAAAACGGCTGAAAAATTTTGGATTTTCAATAAAATTGATTAGTTTTGCAATGAATTTAAGACTAAGGATTGAGAGTTCTGGATAAGATTAAGATTTTCAGATTATTGTAGGGAGACATTTTTTCTCAATGAAGTTTCCACTTTAGAAAACTTAATTCCCATGCTACTTTCAGCTGATATTTATCCGCTCCCATTCTTATGGTCAGTTGTAAATTTTGATTATTCAAGAATAAAAAGATTTACATAATCACATTAGTATCAAAATAGTTGTTTTATAGATAATTGTGTATTTAGCAGGATAAGGTCGTTGGGAAACGACCTTATTTTGGTTTTATCGGCGCACTTATGCCCCGCCATTTCATTTCAATCTATTCCAATCCACCCCACATCCACCATCACACAGTGCCGCTCACAACACCGAAACCACACCTGCATCCCACAGAAGCCACACCCGCGAGCCCTCCGGAATCAAACTTGCGAGCCCTCTTGGATCAAACTTGCGAAACAACAGGAATTAACCTTGGAGCGCAAGTCGCAAGACTTGCCGCTGTGTGACAGAGATGCACCCCGCATGGCGGCACTTCGGAGATGTGCCGTAGTGGTTGCAACTTTGCCATAAATAAACTATCTTTACACCCGGAAATCAAATTGTCATGACTAAAGTAGTCTCACTTCACCATATCATCATCAACACCAAAAGCCGATTGATGACCATCCAAGCCGAACACAGTGAGGATATGTACCGATTCATCACGAGCGTTGTAAAGCGTAACAACTGCGTTCTCTACCGCATAGGAGGCATTCAAAACCACATCCACATGCTTATTGACCTGGCCCCAACGGTAACACTGTTCCTCCTGATGTGGGACATTAAGCGCTCAAGCAGCGACCGGGCGAAACAGAGCGGCTTCTTTCCACAGTTCGTAGGGTGGGGAAAAGAATATGGTGCTTTTTCAGTTTCGCCGTCACATAAAGATTGTAATCGAGTATATTAAGGGCCAGCGCGAGCACCATCAACACAGCTCTTTTGAAGAGAGTATAAGCGAGTAACTGAGCGTAACGGCATAATGTGGAGCGAGCAACTACTCACCTGACTTATCACACCAATTCTCTCACAACGCGCATCTGGCGATGCATCTATCACTTTCTTACGCTTTTGTACTGGAGCGACGCATCCACACACAGAACCACGTCAGCGCAACCATAGCGACACCCGCGCTCACCCAGGGAATAAGGCCCTCGTTCAGACCCAGCATAAGCGGCGACACCACGAAGGCCACACTGCACACCACCGTCATAAATACGGCCGGTACCAGCGTTACAAGATAGTTTCGCTTGTTACGCACCAGATACACCGTCATTGCCCACAACGTGAACACGGTTATCGACTGGTTGCTCCACCCGAAATACTGCCACAGCGCGTTGAAGCCGTCAGGGTTATTCACCTGCCACAGCAGTAACAGAAAGGCCGCCGCAAACATCGGAACCGCAACAAACAGGCGATTTCGCTTGTCTTTCTGATTCAGGTGAAGAAAATCGGCTATTATCAGTCGCGCGCTCCTGAACGCTGTGTCTCCACTCGTTATTGGAGCAGCCACCACACCCAGTATGGCCAGCAGCCCTCCGACCACACCCAGCCAGCCGGTGCTAACCAGTTTCACTACGTCGGGGGCACTGAAATATTGTATCAATGTCTTTCCCTCACCGGTACCGAACTGAGAAACGAACGCGTCCACCGTTTCGGGCGACACCACCTCGCGCCAGCCACCATAGTAGAAGAAATACGATGAAACGGCGGCCCAAATCAGTGCCACCACGCCCTCGGTGATCATAGCGCCGTAGAAGATGGGGCGAGCCTGACGCTCGCTCATCAGGCAACGCGCCATCAGCGGGCTCTGCGTTGCGTGGAAGCCGCTGATGGCTCCGCACGCAATGGTGATAAACAGGCACGGGAACAACGGATTCTTTTGCACGAACGCGCCCACTCCCAGCATCTGGTAGTTCTCACCTCCGTTTGCACTGAGCCACTGCTCCATGCCGCCCATGTGCCACACCTCGGGCAATGCCGGCATCTTCACCACCAGCACCACCATCAGCGCCAGCGCCATGAACAGCAGCGACACGGCAAACAGCGGATACACCTTGCCTATCAGTTTGTCTATCGGAAGAAGTGTGGCAATTATGTAATAAATGAAGATCACCATAACCCACGTCAGTTTGTCGCCCCACATACCGCCCAGGATTATGGCCGGTGAGTACACGAATACCACTCCCACTATCAGCAGAAGCAACAACGAGAAAGCAAGCATTAGTCGCTGCACGTTCTTGCCCAGATAATTGCCCACAATCACCGGCAGACCGGCCCCGTCGTGACGCATCGACAGGATCCCGCAGAAAAAGTCGTGAACCGCTCCGGCGAAGATACAGCCCAGCACTATCCACAGGTAAGCCGCAGGACCGAACCATATTCCCATTATCGCACCGAATATGGGACCGGTTCCCGCTATATTCAGGAACTGTATCATGAACACGCGCCACGTGGGCATCGCCACATAATCCACTCCATCGGCAAGCCGCACTGCCGGAGTCACAGCATCGGTGGGGCGCGCTATCCGCTCCACCACCACACCGTATAACATGTAACCCAAAACCAGGGCCACAAGGCTAACTAATAATGATATCATCTCTATTCTTAATTCTTTTTTTATCTCTTAATTCTTACCGCCCCAACTTGTTATCAGCTTCATAAAATTCCAGTATCAGCACATCGCGTGCACTTAGTGATATGTCTTTCGTCAGGTCATATCGCCTGCCGCTGGTCACATCGGTGGCTTCCGTTGCCGTGCCTATCACCTCGGCATAGCGGTTCACCAATAGTGTGGACTCGTGCTCCATTCCGTTAACCACTGTCATCACCGTCCTACCGGCCAGTGTGCGAACCAGCACATACACTCCGCCGAAAGGTATGAACTGAATCTGGCGGCCCTCGGTTATCACATCGTTGCCCCGACGCCAGTGAAGCACGGTCTTCAGCCAGTTGAACATATCGTTCTCTGCGTCGGTCCTGCCCTCTGCGGTGAAGGTACTCCTGTCGTCATCGGGGAAACCGCCTATCATGTCTTTCCTAACGAAGCCGTCGGAACGCTGCTTTACTCCATTCATCAGCACCTCAGTGCCGTAGTACAGTTGCGGTATGCGGTTCACGGTCAGCAGCAGCGCCAGCGCTTGTTTCAGCCGCTGGCGGTCACTTCCGTTATGCAAGAAGCGGTCGGTGTCATGATTCTCAATAAATGCCATCACACTGCTGGGATTCGGGTACAGATAATCGAACACCAGGCTGTTATACACGCGGTTGAACCCGCGCCACTGCCCGGTGGTCTCCTCTTTTCGTGCCGAGTCCATTGCGGCATAGAGCGAGAAGTCCATAACCGTCTTCAAGTTACTGGTTTTTTCTGCCAACTTACTGTCTTTCTGCCATGTGGCAGTGTAGGCAGGTTGCTCAAACCACGTCTCGCCCACCACGTTGAAGTTGGGGTACTCTTCGTTGATTCGCGCCATCCACCGTGCCATCGGTTCGGCCGATGCATAAGGATAAGTGTCCATGCGGATGCCATCGATGCCCACTGTCTCTATCCACCAGATGCTGTTCTGCGTCAGGTAGTTCATCACGTGCACGTTATTCTGGTTCAGGTCCGGCATGCCCGATACGAACCAACCTTCCACGGTCTCCATCCGGTCAATCTTGCTCGCATAAGGGTCAAGTATGGTAGAAAGGCGGTAATTGGTCTGCACATAACTCGTTCCGCGCGTATCATGCCGTCCGTTCGACTCCTCGAGCCACTCCGACTTGTTAAGCCAGTCTTTGCTCGGCAGGTCTTTAACCCACGGATGCTCATATCCGCAGTGATTGAATATCATGTCCATCACCACTCGCATCCCGCGCCCGTGCGCTTCGTCAATCAGACGGCGATAGTCCGCGTTGCTGCCGAAGCGGCGATCCACTTTATAGTAGTCAGTAGTGGCATAGCCGTGATATGTGCTGAACTCAAACTGGTCGGGCGAGTCATTCTCCAGCACCGGTGTGAGCCACAGAGCCGTCACGCCCAACTCGTCCAGATAGTCCAGATGCTGCCTGATGCCTTCCAAGTCTCCGCCATGACGCAGACTCGGCTTATTACGATCCACATGGTAGGGGTTCATTCCCTCCACCTGGTCGTTCTCCACGCTGCCGTTGGCAAACCGGTCGGGCATCAGCATATACAGCACATCGGCGTTGGTGAAGCCGCGACGCATTTCTCCCGGCATCTCGCGCGCCTTGAGTTCGTAGTCCACCACCGTCTTTCCGCCGCCTTTGCTGAAAGTGAGCCGCATGGTCCCGGGGCGGGCGGTTCTCAGATTCACGTAAACCAGCAGATAATTGGGGCTGTCGAGCCGCACCACGCTGTCAATCCGCACTCCGGCGTAATCCGTGCTCACCTGAGCGTCGCGTATTCCGTCACCATACACCATGAGTTGGACGCTGCTGTCCTTCATCCCCACAAACCAGTTCGTGGGGTCTATACGCTTCACTTCGGGCTTGGGGGCCGCCCATGCCATATTCATCGCCAGCAATGCCAGCAACGTCAAAACTATTCGTCTCATCTTCCTACCACTAATATCTTCTGTTTCCTAACCTTCTGCTAATCATGCATTATCAGTGCCGACTGTGCCGGAACCACCACTTTGTTCCCATATACCCTGTCTATGCCTTTCTCGTCAATAAGCAGGTTGCGGCACACCACCGTATAACTCCTCAGCGGCACGTCCACCGTGCGCGGCTCCTTGTTGGCGTTAAGCACCACCAGTATGTCGTGCCAACTGTCGCCAACATTCGTTCCCTTTATCACGAATGCCACCATACAATCCTCAGTGGGCAGAAAACGCACATTTTCTCTAACCAGTTCTGCGTCTCCCATTCTGAACGCGCGGTGATGCTTGCGCATCGCTATCAGGCGACTGTAGTAGTTCATCACCTCCGGCTTGGTCTCAAGTCGGCTCCAGTCCAGGTGATTGATGCTGTCGGGCGACTCAAAACTGTTGTGCACTCCCTTCTTGTCGCGCAGCATCTCCTCGCCGCTTAGCAGGAACGGAACGCCCTGCGACGTGAACACCGCCGTCTGGGCCAGCAGGTCAAGTCTTATGAGTTCGTCGTCGCTGATGTTGGGTATGCTGCTCCTCAGGCGATCTACAAGGCACATATCATCGTGACAACTCACATAACTTATCATCTGTGTGGGCTCCTGTGCCCACGGCTCTTTGCTGTAGTTCACCTTTGCATAGTCCACGTCGGGGTGGCTGATGCAGCCCACTATGCCGGCCTTGATGCTCTCTTCCTCTCCCGGAAGACCGGCAAGAAACGCGCCCTTGTGGTCGTCGCTGAACGGTCCGCGCAGTGCGTCGCGCAGGTCGTCGCTGAACGCCGCTATGCCTGGCATCTGCTTAATGTGGGCCTTCATGCCCAATTTCTCGTGCGGATACGCGCACTCACCGGCGCTCCAGCCCTCGCCGTAGATAATCACGTCTTCGGGCAGTGCCTTGCGGATTTCGTTCATAGTGGCTATGTCGTGAACTCCCATCAGATCCACCCTGAAGCCGTCCAGATGGTACTCTTCCACCCAGTAGCGAAGGCTCTCTATCATATACTCGCGGAACTTGGGGGTCTCGCTCGCTGTCTCGTTACCGCAGCCCGAGCCGTTGCTGTAACTGCCGTCGGCGCGGTGACGGTACGCGCTGTCCCAGCCGCCCAGCGTGAAATTGCTCCGGTCGGTGTTGAACGTGTGGTTATACACCACATCCAGTATCACCTTTATGCCGGCGGCGTGAAGGGCCTGAACCATCTGCTTGAATTCCTTGATTCTCACGCACGGGTCGTAAGGATTAGTGGAGTAGCCGCCTTCGGGCACGTTATAGTTCTGTGGGTCATAGCCCCAGTTGTACTGCGGAACGTTAAGCCGCGTCTCATCCACCGACGCGTAGTCGAACGACGGCAGCACGTGCACCGCGTTCACGCCCAGGTCGGTCAGGTGCTTTATGGCCTTCGCCTCGGTCAGTGCCAGGAATTTGCCTTTATGCTCCAGTCCGGAAGTAGCGTCTATAGAGAAATCTCTGTGATGCAGTTCATAGAGTATCACGTTCTTCATCGCTATAGTCGGACGGCGGTCTTTTGCCCACCCTTCGGGGTCGGTATCGGCCAGGTCAACTACGGCTCCGCGACGTCCGTTCACGCCCACGGCTTTCGCAAAGTAGCCGGGGAACTCTCCGCGCCCTGCGTCGAACGTGTAGAAGCAACCTTTCAGGTCGCCTGTCACGGTGGCCTTGTAAGCGGTGCCGCTCTTCTTCATTTTCACCGTCTTAAACGGTTTCGCACTGTCGCCGGAGCGATATATGCGCAGCGTCACGCTCTTAGCGGCTTTGTCTCCGCCTGAAAAGTTAAAATCGGTTTGAGCCGCGCTGTAACTCATCTCATTAAACATGGGCGTCTGTGCGTTCACGCACAGTGCCGCCGTGGCTATCAATGCCATAATAATTCGTTTTGCCATCGGTATTACGTTTTTATCCAAATCGGTCATTCGGATTTATGTTATAACACATTCTTTTTTAATCCGGATAGGCAAGCCAGCCGGAATTTCCGGTAGCGTCCGGTTTCCGGCTGTCTTGTGGGTATTGTGTCACTTCGCCATCAGCGATATCGCGAAACCTCCGCCCGGTGCTTCGGTCAACTTCAGTTTGTCGCCTTGCTTCACTGTCTTGTGGGTTATCACGTATGCCTTGGGATTGGTCTCATAATGCGCGTCCTTAGCGTCGGCATATATCGCACAGTCATATTTGCGGCCCTTGTCCAGAAAATCAAGTTTGATTTCGGTCACATGCCCGTTCTCGTCGCACTTGCCGCCTATAAACCAGTTGTCGGTCCCCTTGCCTTTGCGCGCCACGGTCACGTAGTCGCCGGGCTCGGCCTCTAAGTAGATGCTCTCGCTCCAGTCCACTGCCACGTCGCGGACAAACTGGAACGCGTCGTCAAACTTCTCGTAGTTCTCCGGCAGGTCGGCAGCCATCTGCAGCGGGCTGTAGAGCGTCACGTACAGGGCCATCTGCCCCACTAGTGTGCTGTGCACCCACATTTTGTTGTTGCTCCACGTGCTCAACTGGGTCTCGAATATTCCCGGTGTGAAGTCCATCGGACCGCCCTGCAGACGGGTAAACGGCAATATCACCGTGTGATTGGGATTGCTTCCGAAGAAGGCCTCGTACTCGTTGCCGCGAGAACTCTCGTTGCCCACCATGTTGGGGTAAGTCCTGCACAGTCCGGTGGGGCGAACCGCCTCATGGGCGTTCACCATTATGTGGCGCTTGGCCGCTTCCTTTATCACGTACAGGTAGTGATTGTTCATCGACTGCGAGAAGTGATGGTCGCCACGCGGGATTATGTCGCCCACATAGCCGGTCTTCACTGCATCGTAACCGTATTTGTTCATCAGGTCGTAAGCCTTGGCCAAATGTCGCTCGTAGTTCACCACCGATGAACTGGTCTCATGGTGCATCATCAGTTTCACGCCCTTGCTGTGAGCGTATTTGTTCAGCATGTCTATATCAAAGTCGGGATATGGCGTAACAAAGTCAAACACGTCCTGCTTCCACATGTTGGCCCAGTCCTCCCAGCCCACGTTCCAGCCTTCCACCAGCACCTGGTCCAGCCCGTTCTTGGCTGCGAAGTCTATGTAGCGCATCACCTTGGCATTATTCGCGCCGTGACGGCCGTTCGGCTTGGCGCTGTTCCAGTCGGTCAGACCCAGTTTCACGCCTGGGAACTCGTCGGTGTAGTTCCACGAACTCTTGCCAACAATCATTTCCCACCACACTCCGCAGTATTTGGTGGGGTGAATCCACGATGTGTCCTCTATCTTGCATGGCTCGTTCAGGTTCAGTATCAGGTTGCTGCTGAGCATGTCGCGCGCGTCGTCGCTCACCATCACCGTGCGCCACGGACTCTGGCATGGGGTCTGCATCGCACCCTTCAGCCCGGTTGCGTCGGGCGTGAGATGACTCACAAACGTCATCGACGCCGGCAGCGGATATTCCGACGGTTCCGGTGCCGGGGTGTACCGGTTAGTGTGGCCGGCAAGTTTCTCCGACAGGTGCGTAGTCTTGGCATCCACCAGTTCCAGGTGCATCGTGGCATAATCCACACAGGCCGCCTCATGGATGTTGATGTACAGCCCGTCGTCGGTCTTCATCTGAAGCGACGTTTGCACTCCGGTCTCCGAGAACACCGCCACCGACGAGTTCTCCCAGTGCACTGCCTGGTGATGCAGGTTGCGGATTTCGCTCAGCCGGCTTTCCTGAATGTTCTGCTCCTGCGTGTCGTAGTCTCCAGGAATCCAGAACGCCTTGTGGTCACCTGTCATGGCAAACTCACTCCGCTCCTCCTTTATCAGGAAGTAGTTCAGTTCTTCCTGCTGAGGAAACTCGTAGCGGAACCCCATTCCTTCGTCATACACACGGAATCGGATTATTATCCGCCTGTGGTGTGGCTGGAACCACCGCCCTCGCTCGCCCTCATAGGCCGACACGCCTGTGGTCTCCCACTCGCGGTCCAGCGTCACCTCCAGTTCGTTGTAGTGGTTACGGATGTCCTGACTTTCGCCCCACACCGGCTGCCACGTCTCGTCGAATGTGCTCGTCCGCTCGCCGGTTATTCTGAAGCCATCCATCAGATCGGTCTCCTCCAGACCCATCGACGCGTGCTTGTCCTTGGCCAGTTCCAGCCCTAGGTGCGACGGCTTAACCACCGCACGCCCCTTGTAACTCATCTCGTACGTGGGGCGCCCCTTGTCATCCACCCAGAATCGCACGTTCACGTTTCCGTTCGGCGACGACACTTCCCCTGCCTTGAGCAGCAGGGGTAGCATCATGATTATAAGCAATATCTTTCTCATTTTCGTCCGCTCTGGCTGATTAACATCTTCACCTTGTTGTTGAACTCATCGCTAACCATCAGTTCCTCTATGCTCTTGTGCATTCGGTAGCGCCAGTAGTGACGCGGATTTGCCGGAACGTTGATGCGCTCGGCGTCGGCGTCGGCCAGACGGATGTTCTCGTCTATCGACATCCAGTCTTGTAGCGACAGCAGACACAGCATCGACGGGCAGTTGAGGTGATTTCTCACTATGTCGTCGGCCAGCCAACCGGGTAGCGGATGGGGAGCCGCTCCTCCGCGCCACAGACTGTTGTTGTAGTAGTTCTGGGCACGCTCCCAGTCCTCATCCCACCACTGACGCAGCGTGGGCATGTCGTGGGTGGATATCGTGCTCACCGACCTGTAAGGATTGCCCGGCAGGTAACCGAACGTCTGGTGCGGGTCTTTCGGCATCGACTGTATCTCCAGGCTCAGGATGCGAAGTTCGTTCATCACCCAGGACACGCAGTCGGGCACCATACCCAGGTCCTCGGCGCACACCAGCATACGGGTTGCCTCGGCAAGGCGCGGTAGTTTCTTCATCGCCTCGTGATACCAGAACTGGTTGTTGCGCTTGTAGAAGTAGTCGTTATAGAGGCGGTTGAATGCCTGCTTGTCATGATCCCACAGGGTCTCATAGATGAAGTCGTGCTGCACTGCAATGCGTGGATGAAACTTGTTCGGGTCCTTGCGGTCGCGAACAAACAGCACGTCGCTCACCAGAGCATACAGTCCGTCGCGGATGTTCAGTTCGTTCTGGTCTGTCACATCCTTGAACCTGGCCTCAATCTTGCGTTGTGTATTGTATTCTTCTTTCAGACGGTAGATATCGTCATGGCTGTGGTCCAGGAACTCGGCGCGCACGCGGTTGGCATTCTCGCCGAAGATGCGATACACCACCCAGTCGGCTATGAACGGCGTGGTGAACAGTTCCTCCTGAAAGCCCAGCCCGTAACTCTCTATCTCCTCACGGCTCATGCCCAGAGCCGGAGAGAACTGCCCCAGCAGACCGTAAACGGCGTCGATGGGGATTTCCCAGATGCGGAAGAAACCCAGCACGTGGTCAATGCGGTATGCGTCGAAGTACTGCGACATCTTGCGGAAACGACGCACCCACCACTGGCAGCCGTCGGCTATCATCGTGTCCCAGTTATACGTCGGAAAGCCCCAGTTCTGGCCGTTGGCCGAGAATCCGTCGGGCGGTGCGCCGGCCTGACCGTTTAGGTTGAAGTAGCGGGGCTCCACCCAGGCCTCCACGCCGTCGCGGCTGATGCCGATGGGAATGTCGCCCTTCAGTATCACTTGCTTGCTGCGGGCATACTCATGTGCCTCGCGCATCTGCTTGTCCAGATAGTACTGGATGTAGTACCACACGGCCACTTCTTTGTAGGCCTTTGTGCGTGGATTCGACATCGCGGTGCGCTCTTTGTCGTCCAAACTGTGGTGGTCTGGCCACTCGCTGAACGTTGCCGTCCCGTATAGGTCACGATAGTGACTGAATGCGGCGTAGGGCACCAGCCAGTCCTTGTTCTGGCCGAAGAATGCCTTGAACTCGTCGCTGCCCAGCAAGGCGTCGCCCTCTTGTGCGTAGAGCAGACGCAGATACTCCATCTTGGCGTTGTTCACGCGCTCGTAGTCAATCTGAGGCAGTGCGTTCAGTTCCTCACGCAATTTCTCAAACTCGGACATCTTCTTGCGGTCCTTCAGTTCGGGCAACTGGTTCAGGTCCACGTACTGCGGATGCAACGCGTAGATGCTTATGCTGTTGTAGGGATACGAGTCGGTCCAGGTGTGGCTGATGTTGGTGTCGTTGATGGGCAGCACCTGCAGCACGCGCTGGCCGGTCTGCGCCACCCAGTCCACCATCTTCTTCAGGTCGCCGAAGTCGCCTATGCCGAAACTCTTGCTGCTGCGAAGTGAGAAGATGGGTATCACCGTGCCCGCCATGCGGCGGTCGCCTATCGGGAAATAAGCCTCGCTAAGTTCGTAGGCCACCACTTCGCCCTTGGCAAGACGCGGCAACTCCACCGTGCGGTTCATGCTACTCTCCCACATCGGGTCGTAGCCGGCCTTGTCGCTCACTGTCAGGAACTTGAATTCCAGTGTCTCTTCTTCCTCATTGCTCACATCTACGCTGGCCACCCACTCGTTGTGGCTGTGCTCCACCATCTTCAGCACGTGCATCACGTCCCACTTGCCCAGGGCCGTCACATTGCCGCTAACGGCCAGTCGCTCGTAGTCGCGCAGTTGCGGGGCGCGAACTCGCAGTAGCACGGTCTTGTCACCGGAACTAAGCTTGGGCTGCTCCACCTTGTGGCGCGAGATGCAGTCTGTGAACGCGCTGCTGTAGAGGTAACTGTTGTCGGGGATGTCGTGCCAGTGGTCGTACATCGTCAGCCGTTTGCCGCTCACCACCGAAATCGCCACATGGTGCATCGCCACCGTCCATTCGTGGCGTATCACCTCGCCGCCGCGTTCCACAGCGTAGTAGTAGTCCAGGGTCTGTCCCTCCTTCAGTTGTTTCGCGATTTCGCACGTCCACTGCACGCCATCGGTCGTGGACATCCTGTAATTAATCACTTTCTCTTGATTCCCGTCTATTATCATGTTCAGCGTCAGTTCCTCGCCGAACACGGTATGATATTCTACGTTAAATCTCAGTTTCATATCTCTTTATTTCTTTTTTCAGATTTTCCGTTTCAGTTTCTTTCGCTCATGCCACCTCTTTGCTCTTGTGACTTTCGGTGATAAAGAACACGCACACAGCGCCCACCACCAGCAGCACGCCTGCCAGCATCAGCATATTGCCCTGAACACTGCCCAGGGCCGACAGAAGCACGCCACCAAGCACCGCTGCCACTATCTGCGGTATGCAGATGGTGCAGTTAAACAGGCCCAGGAATGTTCCCATATATTTGCTGCCCTCCAGCGCGTTGGTCACCAGAGTGAACGGCATCGCCAGCATTGCGGCCCACGCGAAGCCTATCAGGAAGTACGGAATGAACAGCAAGAACTTGTCGTGTACGTAGGGCACCAGCAGGAAGCCTATGCCACCCACCACCAGACTCAGAGCGTACGCCACCTTGATGTTCTTGAACCGAGGCAACGCCATCGCCCACAGTACACTGCCTATGGCCTGCACAGCAAACAGAACGCCCACCCAGTTACCGGCATCCTGATAGCCGGCCGACTTCGGGTCAACTGTGTTCCACACCGTGTCGGCTATCGTGCCGTTGGTGTAGGTCCACATATACATGAACGCGGCCCAGCAGAAGAATTGTACCAATCCTACCTGCAAGAACACCTTCAGTGCCTTGTTCTTGCTGCCGCCGGCGGCCACCTCGGCCTCGTTCTTCTCGTTGGCCGACTCCTGGAACTCGGCCATCTGAGCCGGGGTGTACTCTTTCACGTTGGCTGTGGTGTATATCACACACAGTATCAGGATTATTGCACCCACGTAGAACGACCACTTCACTGAATCGGGCACCACACCCTCGGCGGCCACGTTCTGAATGCCTATCCATGTGAATATCAGCGGGAACAGGTAACCCACAAGGCTACCGGCATTGCACAGGAACGACTGGATTGAGTAGGCCTTCGCCTTCTGCTCCTCGTTCACCATGTCGCCCACCATCATCTTGAACGGCTGCATCGCCATGTTGATGCTCGTGTCCAGGAACATCAGCGATAGCAGTCCGAACGTCATCGCGCTCATAATCGTAAACTCCAGGTTGCCCGCGTTAGGCAGCAGGAACATCACGGCCACGGCTACAGCGGCACCTACAAACAGATAGGGAATTCTGCGACCGAAACGCGTCCACGTCTTGTCGCTGAACAAGCCCACCAGCGGCTGCACTATCATTCCCATCAGCGGAGGCAATATCCAGAAGTAACTCAGGTCATGCGGATCCGCGCCAAGGGTCGCGAATATTCTACTGATGTTTGCACTCTGCAGAGCATACGCTATCTGCACTCCAAAGAATCCGAAACTGATGTTCCACAGTTTCCAAAAACTTAAATTCGGTTTTGTTTTCATTGTTATATCGTTTTTACTCATTTTTGCAGGTTATGAAGTGCCTTCGCAGGACACATTCCCATTCTCTACAAAATTAATTAAAATAAGCGCCTTCTGTCCCCTTTTTTCTCGTTTTCACCCCCAAAAACCGCGCAATCGTTTGCACTTCGCCGCAAAAAATTAGGCCGGCTTCTCGTCACCGACCTTTATCCTTGCTTCTCCTCTCTCTTTTTCTGCTCACAGTCTGAACGCTATCGGAAGCACCACGCGCACCGGCACCGCCGTGCCGGCCACTTTGCCCACGCTCCACTTGGGCATCAGCCGTATCACTCGCAGCGCCTCGCGGTTCAGGGTCTCATCGCTCGCACCCCGTATCACCTTGGCGTTGCTCACCTTGCCGTCGGTTCCCACAATGAAACTGCACAGCACTCGGCCCTGTATCTTCTTGTGATATGCTTCGTAGGGATATTCGCGGGTCTTGTTCACGTAGTTGATAAGCGCACTCTCACCTCCCGGGAACTGTGGCTGAACATCCACATAGTCAAACTCATACACGTCCAGATACTCCTTTCCGCTCGGTGCCGACGGATTGCAGATTGTCACATGACTCACCTGGGCTTCAGCCAGCACAAACGCCAGCACTCCCAGCAGCGACACCAGTGCCCTGCCAGCTCTCGTCATTTGTCCTGCGCTATTCTGTGTGTAGTTCTCAGTAAGCATTCTTAATTCTTTCTTCGCGTTTCATTTTCGCACTGCAAATATAATTCGCTAATTTCTATTTTCATAGTTTTTTACCTTTTTTTTGGAAATGATTAATATTGTTTTATGTTTTTTTACAGATTCAACGCCACGAGTGCCCAGCTTGTGAAAAATCTTTAAGCATTTATACTACAATCCCCCTTTCTCTCGTTATTATCTTTAGAACCTCAGTAACTATGACTGCATATTTCAAACAAATAACAATATGTCTCGCCGCTTTAGTCGCTTTTGCCTCCGCAGCGCAGACCGAGTCTAACGCCTACCAGTTCCTCAACGTCTCGCCTTCGAGCCACGTTTACGGTCTCGGCGGGCACAATATCGCTCTTATCGACGATGACATCAACCTCATTGAGCAGAACCCGGCTCTGCTCGGACCGGAAATCGACAATCAGATAGGTCTTAACTACATGCGATACATCGGCGGCAGCAACTTCATGGGTGCGCGATACGGCATGGGTATCAACGAACACTGCGCTTGGGCTGCAGGCCTCCAGTATTACGGCTACGGCTCCATGACTGCCACCGAAGCCGACGGCTCCATCTCCGGAACGTTCACCGCACGCGACCTCGCTGTCAACGCCACTTTCTCGCACGACATCACCGACAACCTGCGTGGCGGTATCAACGTCAAGTTCGCACACTCCAAGTATGAGGCTTACTCTTCGGCCGCAATCACAGCCGACCTCGGCATCAACTACTACAACCCTGAGAACGAACTCTCGCTCTCGCTCGTGGTGAAAAACCTCGGCGGAGAAGTAAAGAAATTCGGCGACAAAAGGGCTTCTGTACCATGGGACATACAGATTGGATACTCTCAACTTCTCCACTCTGTGCCGTTCCGATTCTCCGTAACGGCCTATAACCTGCGATACTGGCACCTGCCATACTACGAGCCGCAGGACAAGTCTAACGCATCCTCCGACATAATCAAGCGTGACAAGTTCATGTCCAACCTCTTCAGGCACCTTGTCTTCGCAGCCGAATACGTACCTAACGAACGTATCTACATCGGTCTCGGTTACAACTACAAGACTCGAACCGATATGTCCAACTACAAGCGTAACTTCATCTCCGGACTATCCATCGCTGCCGGACTTCGCGTCAAGGCTTTCGGTTTCGGCATCGCTCTCGCCCAGCCGCACACCGGCGCCACCACTTTCATGGTCAACCTCAACGCATCACTCGCACAACTTCTCCACTAATCACCCACACACTATCAACTCCATGAAACGTATCGCTTACCTTGACTTCTTGCGTGCATTCGCAACAATTGGTGTGGTAATACTGCACACAGCAGCTTCTCATTGGAGCAAGGCTTTCCCATCCGCGGATTGGTTCGTACTCAACTTTTTTGACAGTGCCGTAAGGTGGACAGTTCCCATTTTTGTCATGATTTCAGGTGCATTGTTTCTCGACCCTCAAAAGGAATTTTCCATTCGCCGTCTTTACAGCAAGAATCTGCTTCGCATCGTCACCGCATTCCTGTTTTGGTCTTTAATATTTTGTTCTTGGTTCATTTTCCTTAATTTGCGAAAGTACGGATATGATTTCAATAACGTTCCAATTCACGATGCTATTCGCCTATTTGTAACCGGCGAGCACCACTTGTGGTTCTTGTGGATGATTGCAGGGCTCTACATTTTGCTTCCCATTCTGCGATTAATCAATTCAGACAAAAGAATCACTCGCTATTTTCTCATTTTAGTTTTCATCTCAGTTTACATTCTTCCTTTCGGCTTCTTGGCTCTGAAAATGTTATTCCCTTCTTGTGATGATATTACCGAGGCGCTTTTCACCAATTTCAACAAGTCTGGAATTGCAACTTTGCCTGGATTTGCGCTCTATTTCATCCTTGGGCACAAACTTGCCTGCAACAATATGCCTAAAAATCAGAAACAAATCATACACTTTGCAGCAGCATGCAGTTTCGTTCTCATAATAATCTGCACTTATGCAGTTTCTGCCATCGATGGCGAGGCTCGCGACTATTTCTATGCCTACACCACACCGTTAGTCCTCATTATCTCAGTTTCGGTATTTATATTGGCTAAGGACTATTTTCTCAAAGGACATCGTCACTGTTCATCGGCTATCAGCACCATCTCTGCCGTAAGTTTCGGAATCTATCTTATCCACCCTCTATTCATCAATATGATGGTCGCGACACCATTCTTCAGCACTCCGGCATATGCGCTTTTAACCGTTCCCGTTGTAAGCATCATCGTGTTTTTAGTGTCATTCGCCGCATCATGGGTCTTAAACAGAATTCCGGGCCTGCGCCGCTACATCGTGTAAAAATCCTCGCACGTAGCGCTGTGCCCCATCACCCTGACGCACCACCCCTGCTGTAAGGATACTGCGCACGGCTCGTCCGCGTGGCACTTCTACACCCGCAAGGCCCTTTTCCGTGCCCAGCTTATTCCTGCTCTATAGGTCCTATTGGTCATATAGGCCCTATCCATGTTGTTTCATGATGTTTTTGTTACCGTCTTTTCCCCCACCACCCCACACATACCTACAAAAATTTCAGGACCGGAAACACCTTCATGTTTCCAGCCCTGAGCGTACCCGGAGTGGGACTTGAACCCACACAGCCGCAATGGCCAAGGGATTTTAAGTCCCTCGTGTCTACCGATTCCACCATCCGGGCCCGGTAGTTGCATAACTGCCCTGCAAAGGTATGAAAAAATGCGCAATACACAACCATGTACCGCACATTTTTTCTCTTTTTTTCACTTTAGCCGCATCACCAGCTCGTAGTACCCACAGCAGGGTTTGCTGCTGCACGCTCATCCTCAAGCAGAGACTCGTAGAACTTCGTTATGCTCATCTGCACATAGGGATACAGCCACAGGAAGCCTATTCCGCAGGTCAGTATGGCCAGTATAAACCATCCTATGAACGACAGATACATAACAAACAGTTCCATCTTATGCCCCTTCATAAGGGACATACTGCGCTCTATCGCTCCGTTGAAACTCAGTCCTGGATTGTCGCGCAGAACATAGCCGGTCATCGCGTAAGAGAATGTCTTGATTATGCCCGGAATCACCAGCAGCAGCGACCACAGCGACACATACACAAACAGTAGCAGGTAAGTGCCCGTAATGCGCCAGTAGTCCTTGTAGCCCGAAACCAGCGTGCTTATCTCCGGCTCCAAGCCGGTGCGACTCGTCTGCAACGTTGAAATCTGATAACCCCAGGCCAGCGGCATAAACAGAAGGAATGTCAGCAGCGACACGCCCATAAACCCAAAGTAGTTTGGCATCGGTAGCAGACCTGCGCTCGACGATAGGTCCTCTGGATTAAACACAAAAGGTGCAGCCATTGAGCCCAAACTACTGGCTACACTCACCAGCAGAGTAAAAGCCACGAATACGGTCCATTTTCCACTCAGACTCATCAGGGCACGGTCTTTCAATTCTGATATTGGTCTCATAATAATTTATTTATTTAAGATTAATACTCTATGTTTTTATATTTGCAAAATCTGTGCCAAGAACTCATCTTTACTTTTTATTAATTTACAGAATTATCTCAATTATCTCAATTATCTCAAGTTAATTCTTAGAACACTCCTTCAGCAACTCTTCCACTGCGGCCTTCAGTTGCTTATCCTCGCCCAGCGTCACCGTATTCGGGTCATTTGCCACTTTCACGTCTGGCTCCAGTTGCTGGTTCTCCAGATACGACCCGTCGGCCAGCCGGTAACCTATGATGGGGATTCCGAATATCAGCGAATCGTCCTGAAGTGTCTCCCACGACACGCTGGTCATGGTACCTGGCACAGGCATTCCCACCAGTTTGCCCAGACCACCGTGCTTATACACCCACGGTGTTCCGTGCGCATTGCTGTAGTTGGCCTCACACTGAACCATTATGCTGGGCTTGTTCCAGCGGCGGCTCGGCATGTCGCACGCGTCTCGGCCACGGATTTCCTGTGTCAGATATTTCTTGCCGCTGAACAGCACTTCCACGTCCTCGTGCAGACGACCACCACCGTTCCAACGGGTATCTATCACTATGCCTTCGCGCTTGTTCCACTTGCCCAGCACCTGGCTGTAGATGTCGCGGTAACTTGCGTCGTTCATACTCTTCAGGTGCACGTAGCCCAGGCGCCCGTGGCTCAGGCTATCCACCAGGTGCGCGCGCTGCTGCACCCAGCGGTCATAGAGCAGGTTGTTCAGCGCTCCGTTGCCTATGGGCTTCACCACCTCATCCCAGCGCTCACCGCTCTTGGGATCATACAGCGAAATCAGGGTCTTCTTACCTGCCTGACCCAGCAGAAGCACGCTGTAGTCGTTCTCTGGCGTTATCTCCTCGCCGTTTATTTTCTCTATCACCACTCCGGGCTTCACTTTCGACCGTGCGCCGGCCAGCGGGCCGCCCTTCACCACTTCGTCCACTTTCAGTCCCTTCCCGGTGTAGTTCCAGTCGTAGAACACGCCCAGGTTAGCCGTTGTCTCGCCGCCGTTCGGATAGTAACGGCCTCCGGTGTGCGACACGTTCAGTTCGCCCAGCCACTCGCTCAGCAGTTGAGCGAAGTCGTAGTTGTTGTTGATGTGCGGCAGGAACTTGCGGTAGGTCTCGGTCATTGCGTCCCAGTTCACGCCGTGCATGTTCTTGTTGTAGAACCGCTCCTTCACTTGGCGGTAAACGTGGTTGAACATGTATTCGCGCTCCTTGGTCAGGTCCAACTTCACCTGTGCGCTGTAACTGACGTCTTTCAGTTTGTCGCTGCTCACAGTCAGTTTCTTCATTGTGCCGCTGCCCAGGATAAACAGGTCCTTGCCGTCGTTGGCTGCCTCTATGTTGGCCCACTTGGCGTCCATCTTGTTCAGCAGTGTGGTGCTGTGCTTGCGCAGATCCATCTTCCACAGGTCGTAGCCTTTTTCAAACGACGACAGATAGTAAAGTGCGTCGCCGTCCTTGTTTATCATCGCGCTGGCTATGTTGCTCGAGTTTGGTGTCACGCGAATTATCCTGTTCTCTATGTCCTCCAGTTCCACCACGATATCTTTCTTAGCCTCTTTCTTCTTGTCGCTGTCGGCCTTCTTATCGTCTTTCTTGCCTTCGTCCTTAGCCTTGTCTTTCTTGTCCTTGTCGGCTTCTTTCTGCAGTTCCGCGTCCTCCTTGCTTAGGCGGTAGTTGTCCAGTGCCTCCTGATTTACGAACGCCAGCAGCACGTCGTCCAGTGAGCCCCACGAACCGTGGCTCCTCATTCCGTAGCGGTTGCTCTTGAACATAATTGCGTTGCCGCCCATCACCCACTTGGGTTGCTCACTGATATACGCGCTCTGAGTGATGTTGGTCACCGTGCCGCCTTGCGCGCTCACTATGCCTATGTCGCTGTAGGGGTCACGCTGATTGCCTATTATCTCAAGGGCGAACCACTTCCCGTCGGGCGACCACTCATAGCCGAAACCGCCGTTGGTCTCATACCACATGCTGCCGTCGGTCACCGTACGCACTTTGTTATCCTGCACGTTCAGCACTTTCAGTTGGTTACGGTTCTCTATAAACGCTATCTCACCTCCGTCGGGCGAGTATTGAGGATAGCGGCGCTCCACCGTCTTCGAAGGAAGTATCACCTCTTCTTTTATCGTAGTGGCGTTCGGGAAGTTAGGGTCTTCGTCACGCTCTATCGTGGCCTTCACTATCTGCCAGTTGCCGTTGCGCTCGCTTGCGTAAAGCAGGGTGCGGTTATTCGGTCCCCAGCACACATCGTCTTCTCGCTCCACCGTGTTGGTTATCTTCTTCGTGGTTCCGTACTCCACCGACGTCACGAACACTTCGCCGCGTACCACAAATGCCACCTGCTTGCCGTCGGGCGACACGGTCGCGCTCGTCGCGCCCTTGCTGTAGGTCTTCCTCAGCACGTCCTCGGCATCATCATGAACCAGACTTATGTTCACCTTCGCGGGCTTGCCGCCAGCCACCTGTGTATATATCTCTCCGTCGTAGGTGTAGCACAGGGTACCGTTGCTCGCCATCGACAGAAATCTCACCGGATTGGTCTTGAAGTTGGTCACTGCTGTTGCCTGCGACGGTGCGTCTATCGGGAACTTCCACACGTTGAAACTTCCACCGTTGCGCTCGCTCAGCACATACACCGTCTTGCCGTCCGGGCTCAGCACTGGGTTGCGGTCCTCGCCGGCTCGGCTGGTAAGGTTCTCGTGCTTTCCGCTCTTTGCGTCCCACTTCCAGATGTCGCGCGTCACCGACGACGTGTGGTGCTTGCGCCACTGGTCCTCAAAGCCTTTCTGATCCTGATACAGGAAGAAACTTCCGTCCTTTGCCCAGCACACGGCCTCGGCCGGACTGCCCAGCACTTGGCTCACCTTGCCTCCCTCTGCCGGCACGCTGTAGAGCTCTGTCAGGCGCGACGATGGGAACAGCGCGCAGCTGGCGGGATCTTGTATCGAGGCCGAGTAGTAGATTTTCTTGCCGTCGGGCGAGAATGTCCACGGGGTCTCGCTTGCCGAGTTAAATGTCACTTGGCGGGCACTTCCGCCGGTTGCGCTCATCACATACACGTCATAGTTCCCCTTACGGTCACTCGCAAATGCTATCTCACGCCCGTCGGGCGACCACACCGGACTTGTCTCATAACTGGGCTGAGTGGTCAACTGCACGGCAGCACCGCCCTTCGAACTAACCTTGTAGATGTCGCCCTTGTATGTGAACACTATCTGACTGCCGTCAGGCGAAATCTGCGCGTAGCGCATCCACAGCGGCGAGCCAAACGCCATCTGCGCCGCTGCCACAACCACTAATATTACTGCAAACTTTTTCATATCTCATGTCAATTTATTGTTATTCTTACGTTTAACCCGATTCGGTCAGTAGGATTTATGCCAGAGCAGATTTTATTTTGAGAA
>CALAVE010000024.1 GCA_937892215.1 uncultured Porphyromonadaceae bacterium | reverse complement strand
TGCCTCTGAAAAGCATAACGCTGAACCTTGGCAACGTACACATATACGAGAACAACCAGGAACGCACACGCCAACTGCTTGCCGGCGACGAGAATGTGAAGTTTGATTTGAACGTTTGAAACAACATGGAGAAAAAGGAAACGCCCCAGAGAAATCTGAGGCGTTTTTTCGTTGTTGGGAGGGAACCCGAAAAAGTAACATTTCGTTTTGCGGAGCGGAACGCGTCGTTTAATTTTTCAGGAACATTTCGTTTTGCGGATTATACACACCTTTGGAATCGGGCTACGTGACCCCGCCCGGTGAGCAACCCGCAAGCGCTCATTACACCAGCGTGGAGCAGCTGAGCGCCGGAGAACTGACGCGCACGGCCAGTGCCGTGCGGTACGGGAAAAAGTATTTTCTGAAGGCTCTTAGCGGCGAGGCCGCGGGGCAGACCATGTACCGGCAGATGCTGGACAAGGAGTTCGGCCTGCTGATGGGCTTGAACCACCCTGGCGTGGTTCAGGCGGTGGAGATGGCCGAGATAGCGCCGCTGGGCAGGTGCATGGTGATGGAATGGATTGAGGGCACCACGCTGGACTGTTACATCGACGCCCACCCCGACCGCAAGGAGGCACAGCGCTTGGTGATGCAACTGCTCGACTCGGTGGAGCACATGCACCGGCACGGCGTGGTTCACCGCGACTTGAAGCCGACTAACATTATGGTGACCGACAACGGCGGGCAGGTGAAAATCATAGACTTCGGCCTGGCCGACACCGACGCTCACTTGAGCCTCAAACAGCCGGCAGGCACCGCCGGATTCATTGCACCCGAGCAGATAACCGGCCGCGATGCCGACACGCGCAACGACATCTACAGCCTGGGCGTGATTTTGCGCGACATGAACATCGGGAGCAGGTGGAAGCGAGTGGCGCAGCGGTGCCTGCTGCCCCTGGGCGAGCGGTGGCAGAGCGTGGAGGCGCTACGCGACGCCCTGCATCATGCCGACCGACGAGCACGAAACCTGCTGCGCGCCGTTGTGGGCACGCTGATAGCGGCACTGGCGGCGGGCACCATAGTGGTAGCGTTGATGGCGCTTCGAGGCCAGCGCGGCAACGAGCGTCTGCAAGCCGCCAACGATTCGCTGCAGAGTGCCGTGGACCGGCTCCGAAACGAACAAAGTGCCCAGCAACTGATAATCCACAACATGAGCGACAGCATGGATGCCGTGAACCACACGAACCGGGTGCTGCGGCAAGCCGAGGACGAGCGCGAGGCGCACGCGCAACGCATGGAGCAGGCGGTGCAACGCGGAAAGCAACTAGTGGACAACGCGATGCGAAGCACCCGAATAATGCAACACCTCGACACTCTCACCAACGCTCGATACCTCACTCCCGATTTTGCAGAGAAATGCATGGCGGGACCCGGCGCCATCAACAAATTCGTGGAAGGACTGGATGCCACTTTCAGCGAGAGCGACCGCGCGGACATCTACAACCAGCTCACAAAATACAGCGCCAACCGCTGGTTTAACCCTATAAATGATAAATTTAGAAAAATACCCCTAAAATGACTCAGGACCAATTATGTCAACTGCTCTCGGCGGTGGAACAGGCACTGGGAAGAAAAATGACCACGCCGCGCGACTTTGAGTTGCTGAGCGAGAGCTTGCGCCGGAGACTTGGCGAACAGCTGAGCGTGTCAACGCTGAAGCGGCTGTGGGGCTATGTGAGCAATGATTTCAAGCCGTCGCGCTACACCATCGATGTGCTCACGCGCTTTTTGGGCTACAATTCGTGGGAGCAGTTCATCGATGGGAGGGCGGGGAAAGTGCCGCCCAGCGACCCCATCATGGCTCAGAGCCTGAACGTGAATGAAAGCCTGACGCCAGGTGCCCGCTTGATGCTCACGTGGGCGCCCGACCGCGAATGTGTGGTTCGCTATCTCGGGAACACCGAGTGGACAGTGGAGCAATCGAGGAACACCCGTCTGCAAGCCGGCGACGAGTTCAAGTGTGGGCTCATCATCGCAGGCGAGCCGCTGTATCTCGACGACCTGCGTCAACAAGGCCGCAAGCCCACGGCGTACGTCTGCGGCCAGATTGGCGGCGTGCGTTTCGAGCTACTTGACCCCAAATAGGTTATTAGGCCCAACGAAAGGTGTCCTCTCCTGAAGCGACTTCATCTTGCCAAGAAGTAGTGGTCGACACGCCTCTTTCCGAGCCGAATACAAGTCCTTAGACATTGAGTTTCAGATGGTGATACGTCCCATGTTGTGAGCCATTCATTTCTTGTCTGTATTTCGTGTATGCGGCACATTATTGTTGGTGGTGCGCAGTGGTAATCGCCTTTGGCGATGTGAGTGGTGATGGGGGAGTGGGTCCTATAGGACGGACGTGGCTCAGCAGACCGCTATAAGTGGTAGTGGTCATGCGGCAGAGTGGGCACGATGGGGCTTATAGGGCTGATAGGGCTGATAGAGCTGATAGAGGTAGTGGTAGAGTGGTGGTGGAGTGTGAAAAAGTGATAAAATGGGGCGAGAGTTTTGTGGAGCGGCGAAATTGCGTTAAATTTGCAAGTTAAAAGCAAAAAACAGAGTAAAAAAGTGAATTTGAGAAGAAAAATCGCTGTGCTTGGCAGCACAGGGTCGATAGGCCGCCAGACGCTGGACATTATAAGCGAATATCCGGAGATGTTTGAGGCATATCTGCTTGTGGCCAACAACAGTGCGGACCTGCTGACAGAGCAGGCCTTAAAGCACAGGCCCAAGAAAGTGATAATAGCCAACGAGGCGCATTACCCCAAAGTGAGAGAGGCACTGAGCGGCAAAGGAATAGAGGTGCTTGCCGGAGACGACGCAGTGGCAGCCGCAGTGCGAGACCCGGAGATTGACACCGTGGTAACGGCAATGGTGGGCTACAGCGGCCTTGTGCCGACAATCAACGCCATAGAAGCCGGCAAGAAGATAGCGCTGGCTAACAAGGAGACGATGGTGGTGGCCGGGGACCTAGTGAACCGACTGCTGAAGAAATCGGAGAGCGTGATATATCCCGTGGACTCGGAGCACGGAGCCTTTTACCAGTGCCTGATGGGCGAGCAGCGGAAGTATGTGAGCAAACTGATACTGACGGCCTCGGGCGGTCCGTTCAGGACCACCCCGCGCGAGGAAATGGCGCGGATGCGTGCCGCTGACGCGCTTCGTCATCCCAATTGGGACATGGGGGCGAAAATCACGATAGATTCGGCCACGATGATGAACAAAGGCTTTGAGATGCTGGAGGCAAAGTGGCTGTTCGATGTGTCGCATGAGGACATAGAGATAGTGATACATCCACAGTCGATAGTCCACTCGATGGTGGAATTCGTTGACGGGTCGATAAAGGCCCAGTTGGGATTGCCAGACATGCACCTGCCCATAAGGTTCGCCCTGGGGTTGCCCGAGCGTTTGCCGAGCGACAGCCGGAAGATGAAGATAGCCGACTATGCCAACCTGACGTTCGAGAAGCCCGATTACGAGAAATTCCCGCTGCTGACAGCGGCGAGGAAGGCGGCCGAGCGCGGCGGAAACGCGGCTTGCGTGATGAACGCGGCGAACGAGATAGCCGTGGCGGCATTCCTGCGCGACAAGATAGGCTTCTTGCAGATTGCGGAAATAATAGAGGAGACAATGGAGAAAGTGGCGTTTGTGGCAAATCCCACGCTTGAGGACTATGTGGCGAGCAACGCAGAGGCGCGCGCATACGCCGAAACGCTAATGGCATGTTATATCAAATAAAAAAAGAGAAAAAGAGTAATATGACAGCAACATTCTGGATAAAAGCATTTCAGTTATTAGCATCGCTTAGCCTGCTGGTGTTCGTTCACGAACTGGGACACTACACATTCGCGCGGCTATCAGGCACGAGAGTGGATAAGTTCTATCTGTTTTTCAACCCCTGGTTCACCCTGTTCAAGTACAAACCCAAACCAAAGCCGGTGAAAGAAGGCGAGAAGCCCAAGGCATCGTGGCGCGACACCGAATACGGCATAGGCTGGCTGCCACTGGGCGGATACTGCTCGATAGCCGGAATGGTGGACGAGACCACCGGAGCCGACGAGATGCAGCACCCGGTGGAGCCGTGGGAGTTCAGGGCCAAGCCCGCATGGCAGCGACTGCTGATTATGGTGGGCGGCGTACTGTTCAACTTCCTTGCGGCAATAGCAATCTATTGCGGGCTGGTGTATGCGATGGGCGAGGAGTTTATCCCATTCGAGAACGCCACGGAAGGAATGGCATACTGCGAAAGCGCGCATGAGATAGGCTTCAAGGACGGCGATATACCACTCAGCGCCGACGGTAACAAACTGCACTACTACAACGCCGAGGACCTGCAGGCCATGCTGACGGCCAGCGAGGTGAAAGTGCTTCGCGACCGCAAGGACACGGTGGCCATCAGGATACCGAAGAACTTCATATTCAAGGCCAATGAGGATGCCGAGAACGGGCAGATGTTCATGAGTTACCGACTGCCGGTGGTGGTGTCGCAGACCCAGCCCAACATGGGCGCTGATAAGGCCGGCATGAAGAGCGGCGACCGAATACTGGCCGTGAACGGCGTGCCGACCCGAGAATACATTTCGTTCACCACAGAATTGCAGAAGAACAAGGACAAGATGATATCGCTGCTGTTTGAGCGCGACGGCAAAGAGATGACCCTGAATGTGGCTGTGGATGATGCCGGCAAGATAGGAATCTTGCTGACCGAGCCGGAGAAAGTGTATGAGACAGTGACACATAGCTACAACATATTCCAGTCCATTCCGCGCGGAATAAAGATGGGGTGGGATAAACTGACCGGCTATGTGAGCCAGTTGAAATACGTCTTTACGGCCGACGGAGCAAAGAGCCTGGGCGGCTTCGGGTCGATAGGCAACATATTTCCGGAGCGTTGGGACTGGGTGTCGTTCTGGTCGATTACGGCGTTCCTGTCGGTAATCCTTGCCGTGATGAACATTCTGCCGATACCCATACTGGACGGCGGTTATGTGCTGTTCCTGCTGATTGAGGTGGTGACAGGCTGGAAGCCGAGCGACAAATTCATGAACGTGGCGCTGAATATAGGATTCTATCTGCTGATAGCGCTACTGCTATTTGCCAACGGCAATGACGTTTACCGTTTCTTATTGAAGTAAGAGAATGATTTACAAACAAATAATACTGCACAAAGGAAAGGACGAGTCGCTGAAGCGCTTCCATCCGTGGGTGTTTTCGGGGGCGATAGCCCGGAAAGACGCCGTGGAAGACGGTGACCCGGTGAGCGTGCTGGCACATGACGGGCGATTCATAGGTAACGGCCATTACGAGGCCAGCAGCATAGCCGTGAGGATGCTCACATTTGACGACCGCGCGATAGATGAAGCGTTCTTCAGGGAGCGGCTGGCGGCGGCGTTTGAGATGCGCAAGACCCTGGGCCTGCTGCGCGATGACAACAATTCGTTTCGTCTGGTTCACGGTGAGGGCGATTTCTTGCCCGGTCTGGTGATAGACATCTACGGGAACACCGCTGTGGTACAGGCCCATTCGCCCGGGATGCACTTTGCCCGGAAGCAGATATCGGCGGCCCTGGTGGGCGAACTTGGCACGCTGGTGAAGAACGTGTACTACAAGAGCGAGACCACGCTGCCGTACAAGGCGGCCCTGGATTCGACCAACGAGTATCTGGTGGGCGAATATGACGGCGATGTGGCCCTTGAAAACGGGCTTAAGTTCCATGTGGACTGGCTTCGAGGTCAGAAGACCGGATTTTTCGTGGACCAGCGCGAGAGCCGCAGCCTGCTTGAACGGTATTCGGCAGGGAGACGAGTGCTGAATATGTTCTGCTACACAGGCGGCTTCTCGTTTTACGCGATGCGAGGCGGAGCGCAGGAAGTGTGCTCAGTGGACAGTTCGGCCAAGGCGATAAAACTGACGGAAGACAACGTGGCACTGAATTTTCCGGATGACGAGCGTCACAAATCGGTGGTAGAAGATGCCTTCAAGTATCTGGAGGCGATGCCCGGCGACTACTACGACCTGATAGTGCTGGACCCACCCGCATTTGCCAAACACAAGAGCGCGCTGAAGAATGCGCTGATAGGTTACCGGCGGCTGAATGCGCGTGCGTTCGCGAAGATAAAGCGCGGCGGCCTCCTGTTCACGTTCTCGTGCTCGCAGGCAGTGAACAAGGAGCAGTTCCGACTGGCAGTGTTCAGCGCAGCCGCAATGAGCGGAAGAGAAGTGAAAATTCTGCACCAGCTCACACAGCCTGCCGACCACCCGATTAGCATATATCACCCAGAGGGCGAGTATCTGAAGGGACTTGTGCTCTACGTAGAATAGAAGCGGGATTGCGCCGATTTGAAATTTTTAGAAAATAGCATTGACAAGGGCTGCAGAATGTAGTAATTTTGCAGCGTGAAAAGAACGAGAGATAAAAATGAAATTAAAACTACGAAGATATGCGACAGAAATTTATCATCGCCATAGCAGTGGCAACATTAACGACTAACGGACTTATGGGAGAGAATGCGAAGTTTGACTTCAACGTGGACCGCTTTGCCGACATAGAGGTGCTGCGTTATCAGGTTCCCGGATTTGAGGACTTGAGTCTGAATCAGAAGCAACTGGTGTACTATCTCACCGAGGCAGCGCTTCAAGGCCGCGACATCCTGACGGACCAGAACGGGAAGTACAACCTGGTGATACGTCAGACCCTGGAGCAGATATACGTGAACTATGACGGCAATCGCGAGGACAAAGACTTTAAGGGGCTGGAGAAGTATCTGAAGCAGACATGGTTCGGTAACGGAATCTACCATCACTACGGCATGGATAAGTTTGTGCCGGAGTTCAGTCAGAAGTTCTTCGACAAGCAGGTGAAAAAACTGGGCACGAAGAAATTGCCGCTGGCGGCAGGGCAGAGCGTGAGCGAGTTCCTTGCGGTGCTGGACAAGGTGATATTCGACCCAACGTACCTTGCGAAACGAGTGAATCAGGCCGACGGCGAAGACCTGATACTCACTTCGGCCACAAACCTTTACGAAGGAGTAACCCAACAAGAAGTTGAGGACTACTACAACGCCCTGAAAGACACCACCGACGCCACGCCGGTGATGTGGGGCCTGAACACCAAGGTGGTGAAAGAGAACGGCAAAGTGGTGGAGAAACCCTACATGGTGGGAGGCCTTTACAGCGACGCCATAACCAAGATAGTGGTGAACCTGAAGCGAGCAGCCGAGTTTGCCGAGAACG
Source organism: uncultured Porphyromonadaceae bacterium (assembly GCA_937892215.1). Taxonomy (GTDB): domain Bacteria; phylum Bacteroidota; class Bacteroidia; order Bacteroidales; family Muribaculaceae; genus Sodaliphilus. The sequence continues at coordinate 21,517 of CALAVE010000024.1, read as the reverse complement.
CCGCACAGCGCGCATATATAGACAAACTGATAGAGTTCTATGTGACAGGAAGCCTGAAGACATTTGACGAATACTCGATACTGTGGGCAGAAGAGACCAGCAGCGACGTGGATTTCATCAACGGCTTTATAGAGAGTTACGGAGACCCTCTGGGAATGACCGGTTCGTGGGAAGGTATGGTGAACTTCAAGAACAAGGCAGCGTCGCACCGCACCGAGTTGATTAGCAGCAACGCCGCATATTTTGAGCACAACTCGCCGGTGGATGACAGGTTCAAGAAGGAGAACGTGAAAGGCGTGACCGCCAAGGTTATCACGGCTGCCATCCTTGCCGGTGACAGTTACCCCTCGACCCCGATAGGCATCAACCTGCCAAACTCCAACTGGATACGCGCCGCTCACGGGTCGAAGTCGGTGACGATAGAGAACATAACCGACGCATACGATGAAGTGGCAAGCGGAACAGGATTCAATGAAGAATTCGCCTACAGTGACGCTGAGGTGAAGATGATGAAGAAGAACTTGACACTGGCCGACAAACTGCACACCGACCTGCACGAGTGCCTGGGCCACGCAAGCGGCAAACTGCTGCCGGGAGTGGACCAAGACGCACTTAAAGCCTACGGCTCCACGCTGGAGGAAGGTCGCGCCGACCTATTCGCGCTGTATTACCTTGCAGACCCCAAACTGCTGGAACTGGGCATCTTTGATGATCCGGAGGCATACAAGGCCGAGTACTACAAGTACATAATGAACGGCCTGATGACCCAACTTACCCGCATTGAGCCCGGAAAGGACATAGAGGAGTCGCACATGCGGAACCGCAAGTTCATCAGCGAGTGGTGCTACGAGAACGGCAAGGCTGACAACGTGATAGAGTACGTGAAACGTGACGGCAAGACTTACGTCAAGGTGAACGATTATGAGAAACTGCGTGTCCTCTTCGGGCGCCTGCTGGCAGAAGTGCAGCGCATCAAGTCGGAAGGCGATTATGAGGCAGGCCGCCAGTTGGTGGAGACTTACGGCGTTAAGGTTGACCCCGAGATACACAAAGAGGTACTGGAGCGCTACGCACGCCTGAACATAGCGCCTTACAAAGGATTTGTGAATCCAATCTACACTCCGGTTAAAGACGCAAACGGCAACATTACCGACGTGAAGGTTGAATACGGAGAGAACTATGTGGACCAGATGCTTCGCTACTCGCGTGACTACTCACCGCTGACTCGCAAACTGTGAACAGTATTGGAATAACGGATTTATGGGCGTGGCAATGGGACCGCGCCCTTAGTTTAATCAAGGAACTATGGAGAAGATTCTGAGTGAAATAAAGAAGGACTTTTTCGCGTATCGTAACGGTGTGATGGCAGACGCGTTGCGGAAGAGCGGTGACCCGCATGCAGTGATAATGGGTTGTATGCTGGTGGATGTGGTGACGATAGCGAGGCGATATGAACCGATGGTAGCGCTTGCCTCTGCTTTGTGGGCCGATGTGAAACACCGTGAGTGCCGACTGGCGGCACCGGTGCTTTTCCCTCCGGCAGAAATGACGGCAGAGCAGGCGCTGGAGTGGGCGAGAGGAGTGCAAAGCGAGGAAGAGGCAGATGTGCTGTGTCACCGATTGCTACGTCGTGTGGCAAGCGCTGAGGAAGTGGCTTGCACCTTGCTGGCAGATGAATGCCGACTTGTTCAGTATGCAGGTCTGCGACTGGTGGTGAATCTGCTTGCAGACGGCACTGTGACGAGCAGGAATGCGATTGCCGTGGTCGTGGAGCGATGTGGCCGGTGGCTATGCAATGAGAATCTGGGACTACTTAGGCATGTGGTGGCTGAGCTGCAGAGCAGTTAGCGGAAAAGAATGGGGTGGTCTTGAGAAAGCAACCAAAACTTGCTGAAAATATAGTTTTTTCAAGTTTACGTTGGTTAAGATGATGGAAATGATTAATTTTGTGGTCGATTTTGAATATGAGTTCATATTGAATATTAAGAATTAAGAATTTAGAAGAATGAGTAAGTCTATTTTAGTCTTGTTGTTACTTATTTCTTGTTTGACTGCGCAAGGACAGATGTCGGTGCATGCACGTCATGGCATGCAATCTCGAAATGCGAGACAGCAAGAGATGAAAGTGGAGCCTAAGGCTGAAGAGCCCGAGGAGACTGTGCAAAGTTTTCAAGGTTTTCGTGGACCACGCCGAGCGAGTAACCGTATAAACAATAATAACCGTGCTGAAATTGATATAGTGCTAAGGCGAATAGCCGATAATATGGTGTCTATACCTGAAAGTAGAATAAAAATAAGTAGATATGAGATTACACAAGGAGAATGGCGTGTGATTATGAACGCAAATCCATCGATGTTCAAGGGAGATGACTTGCCTGTGGAAAATGTCAGCATTGAGGACTGTGAAATGTTTATAAGCAGATTGAACAAGATGAGCGGTAAACGGTACAGGCTACCAACACGCAAGGAGTGGCTCAAAGCCGCAACCGGTTCAGAGGATGTGATGCTGGAAGACGGTAAGAAGACTTCGATGAAAGAAGGAGCAGACTTCACTGCAGAGGCATGGTATAACCGTAACAGTTCTTCACAGACGCACGAAGTGGGGCGCAAGCGGCCGAACCTATATGGTCTGTACGATGTTAACGGAAATGTTCAGGAGTGGTGTGTGAATGATGACACGTCGATTAAAGGTGAGTATCTGGCCTGTGGCGGTGCTTACGACTGTGATGAGATACGCTTGCTTATGGAGTCGGTGATTACGGCAAATAAGGGAGACCGTTCATCGACGTGTGGTTTCAGATTGGTGCTGGATAACTGATAGTTTTAGACTGTTGAATATGAAAACAAACAAGATAACAAAGCGGTTAATAATGATTCTTGTCATAGCCTTGTTACCGACAGTGGTTATGGCAGATGAGGCCAAAAAAGGCCGTTTTTCGCGTAATAAAACATCTCAGGTTCAAAGCCAGACAGAAGAATCCACTCAGACAACGACTGGTGGAATTTCTAAGGGTCGCTTCGGCCGATTTTCTCAAGGAGGTGCCAAAGCAGACCCATCGCGCGAGGTGCAAACTTCTTCTTCTCGCGAGATTAAAGAAAATGTGGGAAATTCCGTTACCGAGCAGGCACGAGAATACCGTCCAGTTGAGACTGTAGAAATCCGGAACAGTGGAGATGAGGCGGAACGTAGATATGCGCAAAGCGCTTCTCAACCAGAATGGGTAAAAAAGGCACTAAAAGACCCGAAGAAGGTGGATGTAATACAACGTCTTATAGACAATATGGTGGATATAGAAGGCGGGTCTTATTATATGGGCGCTACACCTGAGCAGCAGAGTGAGGCATACGACACTGAGGCACCGATGCACTATGTGACCATTTCATCGTTCTTTATCTCAAAATATGAGGTGACACAAGAGGAGTGGAATGCAGTGATGGATGATTATCCATCGAATTATTATGGTGAGGATAAAGACCGATTCCCCGTGGAGATGATAAGTTGGGTGGATTGTCATACGTTTATTGATAGGCTCAACGCACTGACCGGAATGCGTTTCCGCTTGCCAACTGAGGCGGAATGGGAATTTGCCGCGCGAGGAGGCAACTACAGCAACGGCGCGAAGTTTGCCGGCGGAAATAATGCTCAGGAGGTGACTTGGAATGAGGTGAACAGTGAGCGCCGGCCGCATATAGTGGGAACTAAAGCCCCGAATGAACTCGGCTTGTATGATATGAACGGCAACGTTTGGGAATGGTGTGAGGACTGGTACAGCAATAGTTATTATGCAAAGAGTAACGGCCTCACTGACCCACAAGGTCCAACAACGGGAGAATATAGGATTATTCGTGGCGGTAGCTGGTTTGACGCTGTTCGTTTGTGTCGCGTGTCGAGTCGCTACATGAATATAGATACTAACCGCGACCCAGGTTTGGGCTTACGTCTCGCATTAGATTATTAAGTATTGTTCTATAAATTAATTAAAGTAAGGATGTATTCTTGGCTGATTTTGTTTTCTACCGGCATCTGCTCGATATAAATTCAGAGTCATCTCAAGTGCCTACAAAAAGAAAAATTAATATGAATATGAGAAATACAATAAAAGAGTTGTTGGTGACATTGTTGTGCCTGTTTGGCTCCACTTGTGTGGATGCTAAGATAGTGACTCTGACCGGCACCATCGATAATGACAAAAAGCAGGAGCAGGAGCAGAAGCAGGTGCAATCGCAACCGCAACCGCAATATGACTATGACAATCAGCCTCAGCGTACTTATGAGGGCGTAAGAGCAAGTTACTCATCCCCGAAGCCGGCAAATGTGCTTGTGGTGAACTATGTGCCGCAAGGAGAAAAGCTTGAAACCGTTATGGGAATGGAGTGGAGAAGTCCGCTGGGTAACGGCAAATACACGGGAGACTGGGATAAAGAACTGTTCGCTCCACATGGACGAGGAGTGATGGTGTTTGATGATGGAAGCGTTTACTCCGGTCACTTTGTGGATGGGAATTTTGATGGTGAGAATGAGCATTACTGGCTTTCTGACGGAGACTCATTTCACGGAGTGATACAGAATAACCTGTGGGTTCAAGGCGTGTACGTAACGCCCGAAGGAGACTACTATGAGGGAGAGTTCAGGTTGCAGCCCGGCAGCGATGTGTCGAGTCCATGGAACGGCTTGTGGCACGATAAGTACGGTCGCAAAGCAGGTGAAGTGGTTAACGGTAACGATATGTAGTGATAAGGAAATACGGATTAATATGTGCGAGGCAGGGTGGACCCGGAACGGTTTCTCTGCCTCGCGATTATTTCTTTGTGCGAGTTTTGTGGGGAGCGCAAATCCTATTATCCGAACCGGTTTAGGGATGGAGGAGGGAGATGTGGGTGGAGTCGAGGATGTGGAGGTAGCGCTGTGTGATGATGGCGGAGAGAGGGCCTTCGCGGTGGATGCCGTTAATGACGAGCATCTGGAGGGAGTCGCTGAGAGTGCTGTCGCGGAATGCGAGCGCGCGTTCCTGCTCGCGGGTGAGGGTGGAATCGCACACGAGACGGACGTAGCGGCGGTTGTTGCTGGTGATTTTATTGGAAATGTCTTTGTATTGACGGATGAACTGCGCGTATTCACTATTGGCATCCCCTCCGCTGATGATCACGTTCTCAGGATTGATGGTGATGGAGATGAGCGTGGGCTCAAGTACGAAGAAGAACGGAGTGGTGTCGTTATTGAACTTGAGGAAGGCAAGAGTGGGTCGGTCGATTTGCCCTTTCAGAGCGAAGTGGCCGTTAGGATTCTCTTGAGATGCGAGCATGATACGCTTGCCGTAGTCATTATCGACAATCCAAAGTGCGGCCTTGTCGCGAGAGAAAGAAGGGTCAACATCGCAACGGACCTCAAAGTTGTAACTGCTCGGCTTGTCGCAAGCCGAGAAAGCGAGCAGCATAATGGCTGCTGCGGATAAGAGATGTAATAACCTTTTCATGACTGCAAAGATAGTAAAAGAAAAGGAAGAATGGATGCGATGAATGAAAAAAGCGAGTGTAAAAGAGTGATATGCGGGATGAAATTGCTAACTTTGGCGGTGATAAAAGAATCAAGAAAAGATAGGATATATGATGAAAAAGATGCTGTTACTTGCCGCGATAGGTTTATCGTATGTGGGAGCGTGCGCGTGCACGTCGGCGATAGTGTCGGGGAAACTGACCGCCAACGGTCGCCCGCTGATGTGGAAGAACCGTGACACCGGCGATCCGAATAACCGCGTGGAGCGCCATGAGGCTCACGACGGATGCTACGAGTTTGTGGCACTGTTTGACTCGAAGGACCCGAACGATACTGCGGCATGGCTGGGCATGAATGAAAAGGGATTTGCCATAATGAACACCGCGTCGTATAACCTGAACCATGACAACGTGCCGGAGAGCATGATGGACGGTGAGGGCGTGGTGATGCGTGCCGCGCTGGAGCACTGTGTTACGGTGGAGGACTTTGAGGATATGCTGAGGCAACGGCCCAAGCCACTGTGTGTGGAAACCAACTTCGGTGTGATGGACGCCTATGGCAACGCTGCGTATATAGAGACAGGTAATTTCGGGTGGAAGCGATATGACCTGGCAGATGAACCGAGTGGAATACTGACGCGGACAAACTACTCGTACAGCGGCGAGGAACTGAAAGGGATGGGCTATATCCGCGAGCGTAACGAGAAGGTGCTACTGGCTCCTCATATAGAGAAAAAAGACATTACTCCGGCATTGTTTACCGAAGGAATTTCACGGACGTTCTATCACAGTGTACTGGGCAAGGATTTCACAGAAAGCGGCGTGGAATATGTGGTGGATCAGGATTTCATACCACGGAGGATTTCCACTGCATCGGTAGTGTTTGAGGGCGTGAACAGTCCGGAAGAGGCTTCACTGACAACGATGTGGATTTCGCTCGGTTACCCACCATGTGCTGAGACGTACGCAGTGTGGACAGGCGAAGGCGGAGTTGCCGAGGAACTACGCGGGACCAGCGCCAACCATCACTCGCCGCAGTGCGACAAGGTGAATGAGCGCAAGAAAGCAGTGTTTGATATAAAGGGTGGCAACGGCAAGCATTACGTTCATCTGAAGAAACTATATAACGAAGAGGGAACCGGATATAGCCAGCAGTTGCGAGAGGTGAATGCGGCCGCTTACGAGAACGGTTACAAGAAAGTGGAACAAAAACGAGCAGCAATAAAGAAGAAATGAGTATTACATGGACAGGAGTGCTGACAGTGTTGATGCTGATACTGTCGAACGTGGTGATGACATTCGCGTGGTACGGCCACTTACGATTGCAGAATATGGGCATATCGAGTCACTGGCCCCTGATAGGGGTGATAGTGTTCTCGTGGTGTATAGCATTCTTTGAGTATTGTCTGGCGGTGCCGGCTAACCGCCTCGGATATGCAGAGAACGGCGGTCCATATAGCCTGATACAACTGAAGGTGCTTCAGGAGGTGATAACGCTGACTGTGTTCACTGTGATAGTGACCCTGGTGTTCAAGGGAGAGGAATTCCACTGGAACCACATAGTCTCGTTTTTGCTGCTTGTGGCGGCAGTATATTTCGCATTTATGGATGTGAACTGAGGGCTAATTGATAGCCGGTCGGGTGAGGATTGAGAACGAGTCGGCGTCTTTCCAAGCAGGGAACTTGTCGCGGAACTGTGCGAGCATGGCCGGAGACAAGTCGGCGGCAATAATGGGACTTGTGGCCCGCTGCGCAATTATTTTCCCCTTAAAATCGATAATGAGCGACGAGCCGGAGCCGAAGTCGGTGCCGTCGGGGGCAGTGCCGCTGCGGTTCACACCGCAGACATAGCACTCGTTCTCAATGGCACGCGCGATGAGCAACTGCTGCCAGGCATTCTGCCGCGACTTGGGCCAGTTGGCAACCACGATGAGCGCGTCGAAGCCATTGTCGCGATTACGGCAAAACACCGGGAAGCGGAGGTCGTAGCAGATAACAATCTTGACGTTGAATCCGCGGAAGCGAATAACCGGAGCCTGAAACAGCCCCTTGCTATAAATGCGGTCCTCACCGGCAAAAGAAAAGAGGTGGAACTTGTCGTAGAAAGTTTCCTCATCACCAGGCTCGATGAAGAAAGCGCGATTATATATGCGTCCGCCGGTAGCAGCCATGAAACTGCCGGCGATAGCGACTTGATAGTCGGAAGCGAGTCTGTGGAGTGCACGCATGGTGTCGCCCGTGTTTCTTTCGGCAAGCGAAGCGGCAAGTTCGCGGTCATCGGTAATAACACCGGTGGAAAACATCTCGGGGAGCACCACGATATCGGTACCGTCGGGGATGTTACGTAGGTCGGTTTCGAGTTGCGCCAGATTGGCCTGCTTGTCGGCCCATTTGATTTCGCTCTCGATGAGAGCAATGCGTAAGTTGCGTGCCAGCATAGAGGTGAAGAGTTAGCGTTAGAAATAGCGGCATCAGAGGCCGGTTACGAATTTTTCCGGGTGCCGTCCGGTGAAATCGTTGTAGTAATTCTTAATGTCAGTCATGTCCTTCTCAATGTCGCCCGAAGGTTCAAAAAAGCGGTCGATGCACACGGTGCGAGAAGCATAATCGATGTAGGCAAGAATAATAGGGACCTGAGCCGCCCGGGCTATGTAGAGAAAGCCACGATGCCAGTGCGGATTAGGGCCGCGAGTGCCTTCGGGGGTGATTCCGATGGCAAGACGGTCGTGGCTGTTGAAAGCCTTGACCACGGAAGCCGTTACATCGGTGCGGTGGTGCTGTGAAACGGGGATTCCACCAATGGCATGGAGGAAAAAGTTGAACGGGAAGAAGAACCATGTGTCCTTCATGAGAAAACCCGCCTTGAAACCGGCCGATTTCACAGCCAGTTCACCGATGATGAAATCCCAGTTGCTCGTGTGTGGCGCGATGCAAATGACAGATTTAGGAACTGGCGGAGTGTTGTTGACAAACCGCCAGCCTATTTTCTTTAATATGTATCCGTAAAAATTCAACTGTAAGGAATATTATTCGGCCTTAGGGGCCTTAGGCACGAGAGCGTTCATGTCAGCGACAATCTTGGCGATTTCCTCGTTCATGTAATTGTTAATAGCCTCGACCACTTTCTTGAAATACTGTCGGTGAGCCTTGTTAAATTCCTTTCGGTTAGGGAAATCCTTAGGAGTCTTGTCGAAGTTGACAGTGACACGGTTGATGGCCTCCTGCTGAAGCAAGGCCGTGTTAATGATAATGCTATCCCATTCCTGGAGTTTGTCTTGTCCGAAAACTTCCTGAGCGAAAAGACATTCACCTGCGATGTCGCCACAAGCGTAGCGAATATTTTTCTTAAGTTGACGTTTGTTAGCCATAATGATTTGATTTTAAAAATTATTTTGTGCTAAGTTAGTGAAATTTTTTATATAAAACGAGAAAAGTTCCAAAAAATTATTCAAGCCAGAAGGCTTGAAAATGGTGATGTATGCGTTGTTCGACAGGCGGCAGTTGCATGTAGTCGCCATAGAAATTAGTGAGATAGGTGTGATACCCGCTCATTGTCTTATATTTCTTGCCCTCGAATTCAACTTCTATTGTGCCCACAGTGCAACTCACTGGGAAACACTCACGCATGAGGAAATTAGCCTCGGTCATGTTGCAAACGGTGGAAGTGGGCTTGTGGGCCTGGAAATAGCGGTGAATGATGCGGTTGATGACCGAAAGCGGCAGCGGGAAATAGCGGTAGCACCCGTAGGCAAAGCGAGAGCGCAGGAAGCATGTGTCCTGAATCTTGCAGCGACGCATACGGTAGATGAACTTCTTGAATTTGAACACGTATGGTCGAAGCCACAGTCGGTCGGTGACATAGTCGAGCGGGAAGATGTCGATATACACCCCGATGGAGTTGCCGGGCACTTCGTCTTCGATGAGCAGGGTGCGTGAGTCGCAAACCTTGGCATAGGTGTAGAAACTGCCTTTAACGTGCGAGGGGTCGATCATGCGGAACACTCCGCTCGGGTCGTTATATGATGCGACGAGACGATTGTATTCCTCGCGAGGCATGAACAGGTCGATGTCATCGTCCCAGGGGATGTAGCCCTTGTGGCGGAGCGCTCCAATGAGGGAGCCGCAAGCGAGGAAATAGGTTATGTGGTTATTGTCGCAAAACTCCACAATATGGTCTAAAATGGAGATTTGTATTTGTCGGAGTTCGGCTATGTCGGTAATCTGTTTCATTCTTGCCGGAATTGTTCTTGAGTCAATGCAAAATTACGAAGAATATTTGTGGAATTGAAGTGAAAAGGCGTAAATTTGCAGAAAAGAGAGAAATCTTGGCTATAAATCTTAGGAGAACAAAGATGAAGGTTAGCATAATAATACCGGTATATGGTGTGGCGCAGTGGATAGAGCGTTGCGCAGAGTCGCTTATGCGCCAGACTTATGCTGACATAGAATACATATTTGTGGACGACTGCACGACCGACGACAGTGTGGAAATAATCAGGCAAGTGGCGTTGCGGTTTCCTGACAGGACAGATACGGTGAGAATCCTTCGCCATGAGACAAACAGAGGTGTGGCAGCGGCACGCAATACTGGGACAAAGGCAGCCACCGGTGATGCTGTGATGCACGTGGACGGCGATGACTATGTGCGTGACGACATGGTGGTTCGGATGGTGGAAGAGATGGAGAGAAGCGTAGCCGACGTGGTGGAATGCGGCTATGTGAAGGTGGACGAGGGAGGAGAGACGCTTGTACCGCCTGTCGTGTGTGGTGACGAGACCTATCTGCGTCTGCTCCTGTGCCAGAACCTGGTGCATAACGGAATGTGGTGCCGTCTGATATCAAGAAATCTGTTCACTGAAAGAAACATAGAGTTTATGGAAGGAGTTAACTACGGTGACGATTTTGCCGTGATACCCAGAGTGATGGTTCACAGCAAGAAGCGCAGCGTGGTGAACGAATGCCTTTACTACTATAACTGCGTGAATTTGTCGTCGTACACGCATAAGGTGGACGACAGGCACAGCGCGCAATACATACAGGCGATGAATGCCGTGAGCGATTATATTGAGAAATGTGATAGCGGGAATAGATATGCCAGTGCGCTGGATGTGGGCAAGGTGAACGTGCTGCGCCACATAAGGCGATATGCCCAAGACAGTGATGCGCTGCGAGCGAAAGTGAAGTTCCGTCCCACTACAACTATTGGTAGAATGATGGGAACGCTGATGAATGGGAAAATACCTTTAGCGGCAGCGAATGTGATTTATCTTCTGTGGAGAAAGTTGCTTGTGCTTAAATGGACTATGCTTTCCTGATACCGAACTTTGAACGGAAATAGCCGATAGCCTCGTTGAAAATGTCGATTCTGAAGAGAGCCATAAGCAGGCAGTAGAGCCCTGCGGCTATAACTATTCGGGAAATGAGGAGCAGGGAGGGAGCCAGAATCCAAGAAGTGACGGCCCATGTGACGGCAAGGGAGACCACTGTTACAAGCAAATAAGGGAAAATGTCGGCTAAAAAGTTGAGCACCGATAACGAGATGAGACTTCTGGTGGCAAAAAGCCATACAATGACCCAGATGACATTAACCACTGAGTAGGAGAGAATTATGGCGAGGACGCCCTCGCTTCGCAAGAGCAGCACAAGAGCAATCTGAACTACAATCTGCGACACGGTGCACCAGAGGTAGATGTCGGAGCGCTTGTTGCTGATGGCGAGATTTTGGAAGAGAGTGTAAAATGGCACAAAAGCGGCTCCGACGCATAGAATCTGCATCATGGGCACGGCTTGGAGCCACTTGTCCGTGATGGTTACCAATATTAGCTCGTGTGAGATAAGGGCAAGGCCCAGCAGAGCAGGGAATGAGATGAAAGCAGTGAAGCGAGTCATTTTGCGGAAGACACGTTTCTCACGCTCTTTCTCGTCGGCAGTCTGGACAAGCACTGTCTGCGCGATCTGGGCAAGAGTTCCGGTCACGAACGTGCTTGCCATCACGCTCCATTTATTAGCTTGCGTGTAATTTCCCACAGTCTTTATGGGGAAAATGCGTCCGAAAATAAAGGTTAAAATATTGTTACTCAGGGTGGTTATTATGGATGTGAGAAGAATCTTCACGCTAAAGGAGAACATCTGCCTGACCGGAGTGAAATCGATGTGTAGAGAAGGCCGCCACTTCACATAATAGAATCTGCCCAGGTTCAGGACGAGAATGTAGATAATCTGCTGCCAAGCCAGACTCCAGTAAGCCATCTGCCTGAATGCGAGAAAGACTCCAACGCATCCAGAAATTACCATTGCGGCAAAGTTTACGATGGCAATTTCGCGATTCATCATGTTCTTGACCATGTAGCCGTTAGGCGTGATTCCGAAAGCCGCGATTACAAAGCCGAGGAAGATGAATCGCGACAGGGGGATGAGGCAAGGTTGCCGGAAGAAATCAGCGATTATCGTCGCGCAGAAAAAGAGGATACCATAGAGTATGAAACTGGCGGTAATGTTGAACCAGAAAACCGAATTGTAATCACGGTTGGAAGGGTTCTTGAGGTTGATAAGCGCCTGAGTGAACCCACTGCTCTGGATGTTTCCGGCGAGAAGAGTGAAGATGGACAGAACGCCCACAATACCGTAGTCGGCCTGAGAAAGAAGCCTTGCCAGGAAAATGCCGATAACAATATTAAGCACCTGTACAGCGCCATTGTTAATGGCGCTCCAGAAAATGCTATGAGCTGTTTTTTCTTTTAGATTGTCCACAATGCAGGGCTATTTGTTAATGCAAAAGTAGTTATAATTAGCAATTAAAGCAACGAAAGGAGACTTTAAGTGAAGAAAAAACGAAATTAGAGTAATATTTATTCCGTTAGGGATGAAAAATTTCAGGAAAAATAACTAATTTTGTAGATTGAAAGCTAACATACAAAAAATCAAACGATAATGGCAAAGAAAATTTTAGTTACCGGTGGAACCGGATTTATTGGTTCACACACCACAGTGGAACTTCAGAACGCAGGTTATGACGTGGTTATTATCGACAATCTGTCGAATAGTAACATCGAGGTGCTTGATGGAATAGAGAAGATAACCGGCATACGTCCCGCGTTTGTGCAGGGGGATTGTACCGACATTGCAACGCTGCGAAAACTCTTTGACGAGAATCCCGGGATAGACGGCATAATCAACTTTGCTGCCAGCAAGGCAGTGGGTGAGAGCGTGGAGAAGCCCATTATGTACTACAGGAACAACCTGAATATCCTTCTTAACCTGCTGGATTTGATGCCGGTATATGGGGTTAAGGGTTTTGTGTTCTCTTCGTCGTGCACAGTATATGGCGAGCCGGATGAGAACCCGATTACCGAGAGCGCACCAACGAAAAAGGCCACGTCGCCTTACGGTGCCACAAAGCAAATGTCGGAGGATATCATTGCCGATGTAATTAAGTCGGGAAGTCCCATCAAGGCTATTCTGCTGCGCTATTTCAATCCAATTGGCGCGCATCCGACCGCTGAAATCGGAGAGCTGCCCAACGGCGTGCCCCAGAACTTGGTTCCGTATCTGACCCAGACCGCGATAGGAATCCGCAAGGAACTGAGCGTATTCGGGAACGACTATGACACCCCTGACGGCTCTTGCATCCGCGACTTTATCAATATAGTGGACCTGGCCAAGGCCCACGTGAAGGCACTGGAGCGAATGCTTGAAAATAAGAGTGAAGAAAAACTTGAAGTGTTCAATATAGGAACAGGCGAGGGCTTATCGGTGCTGCAACTGATAGACGCGTTCCAGCGTGCAACCGGAGTGGAAGTGCCTCACAAGATTGTTGGTCGCAGAGCCGGTGACATAGAGAAGATATGGGCTGACCCGAAACGCGCCAATGAAGTTCTGGGCTGGAAGGCACAGGAGACCATAGAGGACACAATGCTGAGCGCCTGGAACTGGCAGAAGAAGTTGCGCGAGCGCGGCATAATGTAACCGAATTTTCGGTTCAGTGCAGAAGATTAAAAGCAGTACGGTGGCTTGTCGCTCATTTCCGCAAGGAGTTGAGAGGAAAGTCCGGGCAACACAGAGCATCGCATTTCTTAACGGGAAGCCGGGGGTGACCTCGGGGTTAAGGTGACAGAGAATGACCGCTACAGCCTATTCGGGGTTGTGGTAAGGGTGAAAAGGCGAGGTAAGAGCTCACCGGGCGCGATGGTGACATTGCGTGCCGCACCACCTGCGAGTTGCAAGGTCAAGTATATCGGCATTCAAGGGTTGCTCGTCCATTGTCGAGGGGTAGACTGCTAAATCGTGGTGGCAACATCACGGACAGATAAATGACAGGCGGCGCGGAGAAATCCAGCGTTACATAACCCGGCTTATAGCTGTACTGCTTTTATATTTTAGAACGCGCCTATATATAAAACTATGATAAGTTTAGACACCATAATTCGTTTCGTTAAGGACATTCCGTCGAATCTCTCGCGATGGTGGGACTATTTTAAGGATGGAGTGTGGAACGACAGTTCCGATAACTGGCGGGTGAACATGACAAAGACGTTGAGTTTGTCGGTTCAGTCGTTTATGGATAAGAATCTTCAGCAACGAGCGGGAGCGCTTACCTACAGCACCATACTGGCTATGGTTCCTATACTGGCAATGCTGTTTGCAATAGGAAGGGGCTTTGGTTTTCAGAATCTGCTTCAGACAGAACTTTTCAGGTATTTTCCGGCGCAGCAGAAGGCGCTGGAGACAGCGTTCGGCTATGTGGATGCATATCTTGCGCATTCGTCACAAGGGTTGTTTGTGGGCATAGGTCTTATATTCCTGTTGTGGACGCTGGTGTCGCTTATGGGTGAAATAGAAAACACCTTCAATCAGATATGGGAGGTGAAGACAAACCGTTCGATTTTCAGAAAGATAACAGACTACACCGCTTTATTTCTGCTGCTGCCGGTGTTACTGGTATGTTCCGGCGGAATCTCCCTTTACATGTCGAACACATTCCAATCGCTTGAGCATTTTAATGTGTTTTCGCCGGTGTTACATTTCATCCTTAATTGCATGCCGGTGGTGATAATGTGGATTGTGTTCGCAGTCATGTTCACCATAATACCAAATACTAAGGTTAAGTTCAGCAATGCCCTGTGGGTGGGCATCCTTTGCGGAACGGTATTCTATTTCCTTCAGTGGCTGTTTGTGACAGGTCAGGTGTATGTGTCGAAGTATAATGCGATATATGGCAGTTTCGCATTTCTGCCCTTATTGCTGGTGTGGCTTCAGCTGTCGTGGCTGGTGGCGCTAATGGGCGTGGTGCTGACCTTCGCTTTGCAAAACATATCCAACTTCAATTTCAACAAGAACATAGCGCACATTTCGTACAAGTATCTGACAGAAGTTACAATCATCACACTTGCGATAATAGTGAAGCGGTTTGAGAGCGGTCAGCCGCCGATAACCAAAGATAAGTTACTTCAGGAATACCGCTTTCCCGTTCGTCTGCTGAACCTGATACTTGAAAGGCTGATAGAGGCCCGACTTATCAATGTGGTGGTATTGAAAAACGACCGGGGATATCAGCCGGCATATAAGACCGATGACATGACGGTGAATGAAGTGAAGAGCCGACTGGCCACCATGGGCGAGAAAGACTTTGTGCACAAGGTGGACAAGGAGTTCGATGAGATATCGGACAAGCTTGACGAGTTGAGCGAAAAGCAGCTGAGTTGTGGTGATTTGAAGATTAAAGAGTTATACACAGAGAGACCATGAGCGTAAAAGAACGAGTGAAGGCGACTCACGCCTCAAAGGAAATGGGCGCATACAGCAACGCCATCAAGTGCGGTAACCTGATTTTCGTGTCAGGTCAGTTGCCTGTGAATCCGGAAACCGGCGAAGTTCCGACCACTATTCAGGAGCAGACACGTCAGGTGGTGGATAACGTGCGCAGGATTCTGGCCGATGCCGGAGTCACCCTTGACAATGTGGTAAAGACTACGGTGATGCTGCAGGAGATGTCGCTATTCAGCGAGATGAATGCGGTGTATTCTGAGGAGTTCAACGAGCCTTATCCCGCGAGGACATCGCTATCGGTGAAAGAATTGCCGAACGACGCACTAATATCGCTGGATGTGGTGGCGGTAATCTAACGGAACAACAGCGATGGACTACGGGCAAGCCATAGATTTCCTCTATACAAGTAGAGCTTCGTTTGAGCGCGACGGAGTGATGGGGTATAAGCCCGGGCTTGAGACCACGTTATCGTTATCGGAGATGTTTGGCGCTCCTCACCGTGAACTCCGCGCAATTCACGTGGCCGGGACCAACGGCAAAGGCTCGGTGTCGCATCTCCTGGCATCCATTCTGGCAGAAAGAGGGCTAAAGGTGGGACTATACACATCGCCACATTTTGTGGATTTTAATGAGCGAGTGAAGATTAACGGAACGCCCATGCCACACGATGAGATAACCCGATTTGTGGATGAGTATCAGGAGATGGATAGCCAGTTGTCTCCATCATTCTTTGAACTAACCACAGTTATGGCGTTCCGCTATTTCGTGCAGCAGAAGGTGGATGTAGCCGTGGTGGAGACCGGACTTGGCGGACGGCTGGACAGTACTAATATCATCATGCCAGACCTGTCTGTTATAACAAACGTGAGTTACGACCACACCGACCTGCTGGGCAATAGCCTTGCCGAGATAGCGGGTGAGAAAGCAGGTATAATCAAGCGACACGTGCCTGTGGTGGTGGGCATGGCTCATGGTGAAGTGCGTGAAGTCCTGGAGAGAAAGGCGGAGGAGATGCAGGCACCCATCATCTTTGCTCAGGACGCAAAGATTATACGCGGTGCAACCGACAGAATGGGTCACCTGCTTATCAAGACATGGAAATATGACCGTCTGGATTCGCCATGGGCGGCAGCATATCAGGTACAAAATATCAACACAGCACTGGCGGCGGTGGAAGAATTGGTTAAGCAAGGTTACGGAATCAGTGGCACTCATGTGAAAAGGGGAGTGGCGAATGTGGATGTGAATACAGGCTTCACCGGGCGCTGGTCACTTCTGAGCAAGAACCCTACGGTGATATGCGACTCTGGTCACAACGTGGGAGCGCTTAGCCAGACAATCATTCAGTTAAAATCGTGTAAATACAAAACACTTAGAATGGTTATGGGCTTTATGGCCGATAAAGACGTGGACAAAATGCTTTCGCTCATGCCAACTTCCAGAACTAAATATTATTTCACTCAAGCACACTGTTCGCGGGCAATGGATGCACATGAACTGCAGAAGAAAGCGATAAAGCATCATCTGTCGGGAGAATGCTATGAGAGTGTGGCTGAGGCATTTGATGCGGCACTGTCACATTCGGGAGAGAAAGATATGGTGTTTGTGGGAGGAAGTATGTATGTGCTTGCCGAATTGCTGGCACACATCAGGCAAGATGGCTGATTGTGCCTAAAAGACCAACGCGCCTGTGATTCCGGCGAGAATTATTACGAATATGGGATGTAATCTTGTGAAATACACGAGGCAGAAAGCCGCTAAGCAAATTGCGGCTGAAATGGCCTGATGGCTGAGAGTGAAGCCGAAGTTTTCCCCATTCATAAGCAACAGCGCAGCCGAAGCGATAAGACCAACGACAACAGGTCTCAGTCCGTGAAACGCACCGCGAATAACCACACTGTCGGTATGATTACTGATGTATTTGTAGGCAAGAATCACAAGGATGAACGGAGGGAGAACAACGGCGAGAGTAGTGGCGATAGACCCCCAGACGCTACCAGTCACGGCATAGCCGATGTAGGTGGCGCTGTTGATTCCAATGGGCCCAGGTGTCATCTGAGAAATGGCCACGATGTCGGTAAACGTTTGTTCCGAGATCCAACCACCCCCAACTATCTCACTCTGAATTAGCGATAGCATGGCGTATCCACCTCCGAAACCGAAAAGGCCTATTTTCAGGTAACTCCAAATCAGCCGCAAGTAAGTGCCAATCATTGCTCACCTCCTTTCTTAATCAGCGAGCGCGAATAGGCGATATAGCCGAAGAATGCGCCGGCAATTATATGGATTATGGGATTCGACACCACCGGCAGCCTGGAATAGATAAGTAGAGCCACGGCAACGGGTATGATGACCGTTTTCCACGTGATTCCGGCGGCCTTAGCAGTGGTTATCACCGGTGCGATGATAAGAGCCACTACAGCAGGCCTGATGCCCATGAATATGCGTGAAAGGAGTGCATTATTCTTAATGGCATCTGGGGTGAGGAAAATGGCGATACACAGAATTATAGAGAAAGAAGGCATAATAGTGCCGAGAGCCGCAACAACACTTCCTTTGAGTCCACGTAACTTATTTCCTATTACAGTGGCGATGTTCACCGCCAGTATGCCCGGCATGGACTGTGCCAAAGCCAGGAGGTCGAGGAACTCGGTTTCCGAAATCCACCGGAATTTTTCCACAATTTCACGCTTTATGACCGCAATCATGGCCCAGCCACCGCCTAATGTGAACAAGCCAATCCGGAAAAAAGCGAAGAAAAGATTCCAGTAGAATTTCATTGAACTAATTCATTAAGCAAGCAGTTAAAGTTCAACGGCATTTTTCACTTTCTGCGGCAGAAGAGCGAAGTCGAGGACCTCATTAATGGTGTGAACATAGTGGAATTCAAGACCTTGCAGATACATGTCCTTAATCTCGTCGATATCCCTCTTGTTTTCGTCGCAGAGAATGATGTGCTTGATTCCGGCGCGCTTGGCGGCGAGAATCTTTTCCTTAATACCGCCCACAGGCAAGACTCTGCCGCGTAGCGTGATTTCTCCGGTCATTGCCAAATGGTCGCGCACCGTGCGCTGAGTGAAAGAAGAGACCAGCGATGTTACCATAGTTATGCCGGCCGATGGACCGTCCTTGGGAATGGCACCTTCGGGGACGTGGATGTGGACGTTATATTTGTCGAAGAGCTCGCTGTCTATTCCCAGCATGGAGCAGTGCGACTTAATGTACTGCATGGCTATAACGGCCGACTCCTTCATTACGTCGCCCAGATTACCGGTGAGGGTGAGTTTGTCGCCAGTTTTCCCGGCTTTGGAAAGAGATGATTCCACGAAGAGAATCTCACCGCCCACGGCAGTCCATGCAAGCCCGGTCACAACCCCTGCAAACTCATTGCCTTCGTAATTGTCGCGATGGTATTCCTCTGCTCCCAGATATTCTTTCAGCAACGGGAGCGTGATGGAAGTGGGGTAGTCGGCAGTCTCATCAGAAGCCTTTAGCCAGGCCACCTTACGCAACACTTTCCCAATCTTCTTTTCCAGTTCGCGCACTCCCGACTCCCGAGTGTAAGAGTCGATAATCTTCTCCAGAGCAGCCTTGTTAAACGAAATCTCCTTTTTCTTGAAGCCGTTCTCAAGCAACTGCTTGGGAATGAGGTGGCGATTAGCAATCTCCACTTTCTCTTCCTGGATGTAGCCGTTAATTTCAATCACCTCCATGCGGTCGAGCAGCGGTTGTGATATGGTGCTTAGGGAATTGGCTGTGGCGATGAACAGAACTTTCGACAGGTCGTAATCGATGTCGATGTAATTGTCGTGGAAGTGGCTATTCTGTTCAGGGTCAAGAACCTCAAGCAAAGCGGAAGACGGGTCGCCCTTGTAGTCCTGCCCAACCTTGTCAATCTCGTCGAGTACAATTACAGGATTGGAAGTGCCGGTCTTAACCAGAGCGTCGATAATGCGGCCCGGCATGGCGCCGATGTAGGTACGACGGTGGCCGCGAATCTCAGCCTCGTCGTGCAGACCTCCAAGCGAGACACGCGCATACTTGCGGTTGAGAGCCTCGGCAATGGACTTGCCGAGCGAAGTTTTGCCTACGCCGGGAGGGCCGTAAAGGCACAGGATGGGAGCCTTGAGGTCGCCTCTCAACTTAAGCACAGCGAGGTGCTCCAGAATGCGCGTTTTCACCTTCTCCAGGCCATAGTGGTCGGAGTTGAGTTTTTTCTCCACCTTTTTCAGGTTGAAGCTATCCTTGGAGTATTCGTTCCACGGAAGACTGAGCAACTGGTCGAGATAAGAATACTGTACCGAGTAGTCGGGCGACTGCTGGTTTAGCCGTTCCAGTTTCTTGAGTTCTTTCTCAAAATGCTTCTGGGTGGAGTCGTCCCATTTTTTTTTCTTGGCCCGATTTTCCAGTTCTTCGATGTCGTCTTCACCGTTACCCAACTCGTCCTGAATGGTGCGAATCTGCTGCTGGAGGAAATGCTCGCGCTGCTGCTGCGAGATTTCCTCACGAGTCTTAGACTGTATGCTGGCCTTGATTTCGAACAGCTGCGCCTCCTTAGAGAGGAAAGAATTGAGCAGATAGGCACGTTTCTTGAAGAAATGGTTCTCAAGAAGTTCCTGTTTCTGTTCAGTCTCAAAGGGAACATTAGTGGCGAGGAAGTTGATGAGATAGATTGGGTTATCGATATTCTTGATTGCAAAAGCCATGTCCCGGCCCGTCTCACCGCCCATATTCTTGAGCATCTTCATTACCAGCTCGCGAATGGATGTCATGAGCATTTGGAACTCTTTGTCGTCGCGTTGCGGCAGAATATCGTCAATCACCGAGACACGGCCTCTTATGTAAGGTTCGGTTTTGGTGATTTCACGCAGCAAAACCGACTGCCGTCCTTGAAGAATGACGTTGATGGACTCGTCGGGGAGTTCAAGAATCTTCACAATCTCGGCAATAGTTCCGTCACTGTAGATGTCTTTTTCGGAAGGATTATCGACCTTGCTCGATTTCTGGCAGAAGACAGCAATGGGCATGTGATTCTTCTGCGCGTCCTCGATTAGCGCGAGCGATTTCTTCCGGCCCACGGCTACAGGGAGAGTCATGCCCGGAAAGAGCACGGAGTTTCTTAAAGGAAGAACCGGAATGTCGTCGAGCACTTCCTGCTTGAGCAGCTCATCGTCGTTGAGCGGATTGATTTCCGCGAAGATGGGCATAATGTGAGTTGACTGCGGAGCCAAGTTGTCGTCTGTATCGTTGAAAAAATCTGTCATAATAATATTTTCGGTTAAGTGTGGTAGTAAACAGAGCAAAAACCGTTCCAAACAAGTCAGGCGAGTGTGATTTTGTCTCCAATTTTAATTTTTCTCTCCTTGTAGAGCTTTCCGAGGGCTTTTTTGAAGTCCTTCTTGCTGCAGGAGAATGCTGACATAATGTCGGAGGGTGAAGATTTGTCATTCAAGGCTAAACCTTGCGGGTTCTCATTGAGATAATCCATGATCAGGCCCGAAACGTCTTTCACTCTGCGTCGCTGAACCTTTTCGGTGGTCACATCAATTTTTCCGTCCTTGCGCACAAGCTGGATGTAGCCGGTGCAATGATCGCCAACGTTAAGTTCATGATAAGTGAGGTTCTGATAGATCAATCCCCAGTGAAGTCCGTTGATGATGACCTTATAGCCCAGTTCGGTGCGCTGAGTCACCAGCAAGTCCACCTCCTGACGGTGCTTGTAATTGGGGAGCACGTTGTTAAGAAAGCGGTCGAGTTTTGCCGATGCCACAACACGCTGCGAGTTGTCGTCGAGAAAGACATATACAACATAACTGCGTCCAGGCTGCATTTTCACCCTCTGCTCGCGGAACGGCACGAGCAGGTCTTTGCCGCTAATGCCCCAGTCGAGAAAGGCGCCCACAGCATTCACCGTCTTCACTTTCATCAAGGCGAAAGTGCCCACTGTGGCTACCGGACGCTCAGTGGTGGCTATGGGCCTGTCTTCAGAGTCGTTGTAAACGAAAACCTCAATCTCGTCGTCCACTCCGAGTCCTGTGGCATACTTAATGGGCAGCAGCACGTCGTTGCCCTCTCCGTCGGTGAGATATGCGCCGAAATCCACTGTACGCGCCACCTTCAATGTGTTATACTCTCCAATTTTTATCATAGCGAGTGCAAAGTTACTACATTTTGCCGAAATTCACGTTCATCGTGGTATTTTAACACGGCAACCGCATCAAAATTTGAGATTGCCGATTAGTTCTTTCAAGTAATCTTG
>CALAVE010000023.1 GCA_937892215.1 uncultured Porphyromonadaceae bacterium | reverse complement strand
TGTTTTACAACATGTTACAACAAAAGGGTGCGCCAGAATTATGACACACCCTCGTCTCTTTTTTGCGCAAGCACAGTCTTTAATGTTTTTTGAGTTAATTGCCCCGTCAAAATCACGCACAACTCACAACTATTTATTACCTTTGTACCAATTTTGATAATTAACACAACGACATGAAAAATTTCCACTTTATCTGCATCACAATAGCCGCAGCCCTTTTGGCTTCATGCAGCGGTAACAAGTTTAAGGTTTCAGGCACCATCAACGGTGCCGGCGACTCCACCAAGGTTGTGCTCGAAGAGTCGGGCAACGGTAACTGGTTCATTCTCGACACCATCAAGACTTCCGGCAACGGCTCATTCAGCATAAGCCGCGAAGCCCCGCAGTTCCCGGGAATCTACCGCATCAGGCTCAACTCTCAGTCGGTCTATTTCCCCATCGACAGCCTTGAGCACATCACCATCACGACCTCTCTCAAGGCGTTCGACACCGACTTCACCGTAAGCGGCAGCGAACACGCTGAGCAGGTGATGGAAATCGACAAGGATGCCATCAAGTACGCGCGCGGCAACGCCGGCGATGAGGAACTCGCTCAGTGGAAGCGTTCCCTCGCCAATATGGTGGTGGCCGACCCGGGTGGCATCGTCTCATACTACATCATCAACAAGTACATCCAGGGACAGCCGCTCTTCGACCCCACTAACGACACCGACCTCAAGGTTATCGGTGCCGTGGCTAACCTCTTCCGCCAGTTCCGCCCCAAGGACCCGCGCACCCAGTATCTGGTTGACATGGTGCTCAATGCGCAACGCCAGCGACGCGTACGTCGCAACGACCTCGACACCGTGCAGGTGAGCATGACAAGCCTGTTCAACATCACCCTGCAGGACTACAACGGCACCACGCACGACCTCAAGAAGGAAGCTGAGAAAGGCAACGTCGTGATTCTTAACTTCACCATCTACGAGGGCGACTTCTCACCTGCATTCAACAAGATTCTGAACGACACTTACAATCAGTATAAGAGCCGCGGACTGGAAATCTTCCAAGTCAGCCTCGACCGTGACGATGTCACCTACCGCCAGGCCGCGAAGAACCTCCCCTGGATTACCGTCTATGACCCCATGGGCAACTTCTCCGCACCCTACAACCTCCAGTCGGTGCCCACCGCGTTTATCATCAACCGGCACGGCGACGTTGCGGAGCGGGTTGACGACGTGACTCGGTTGCCCGGTATCATCGCAAAATATCTGTAAATCCCTTGCCTGATGTACAGTGGCGCTCACACGACCGCTTTCAAGCGAATAACCGCGGCAGTAGTTATCGCTCTTTCTGTCTTGTGCGCGCAGGCCGGCACACGCTACATCTCGCCTCAAGGTAGCGATGCCAACGACGGACTCTCCCCTGCCTCTCCCTTGCTCACCGCCGACAAGGCTCTTTCCCTCGGAGCCGACGTGATTGTCTGCGAACCTGGCATTTATTTTCAGCACATCAATCTAAGGCTCACCGGCAAGCCTATAGTCACAATCCGGTCAGCAAGTGCCTCTGCCAGAGCCATATTCAAGGCTCCGGAATGCATTCTGCTCGCCGATGGAACCGAACGGCCCGAGGGTGGCAAGGTTTTCTCATTCCCTATCGGCGACAACGTGCAGATTCACGACCGCAACAACCGCATCTATCAGGAAGGCATCCCCGACCGGAACACTCTCATATCGCCACACGAGCGACACTCGCTTCAAGGCGATGCCTCTTATCGCTGCCGTGCCACCATAATCCACCGCTGCGTCGCCACCACACTCACACAGGCCATGCGTGAAATTGAGGCAAGCGACTCATGCAAGTGGTTTTACGACACTGCGAACCGACGCATCTACCTCTCCCGCCCAGCCCAGTCATCACCGGCTCACGCCATCTGCTATTCACGCGGTGCCAACCTTTTCAGCGGCGCCTACAGCGGAACATCCGTTGACATCTCCGGTATCGAGGCTTGGTATATGGCCGTGAACGTAAGCGATATGTACCAGCCGATGCTCACGGCTTGCGCCGCCCGATACGTATTCTCCGGCGGGGCATTCTATTGGCACAACTCCACCGATGCTACGTTCATTGAATGTGAGGCCGAAAGCGCCGCCTATGGCAACACCGGCGACGGGTTCAACGGCCATTCCACGCCGGGACACCGCACAAGCGCCACTCTAATCCGCTGCTGGGCACACGACAACTGCGACGATGGATTCAGCGACCACGAGCGGTGCTCAAGCACCATACTCGGCGGACTTTTTGAATACAACGGTAAGGCCGGTGTCACACCTGCCTACGGCTCACACAACTACACTTCGCAGGCTCTGTCGCGCCGCAACTTCAACGGATTCTACTGCGTTGGCACAGTAGAAGACCCCACCGACGGTCCCGGGTCCATGACCTGCACCGATTGCGTCAGCGAGAACAACACACGCCGCCCCACGCCGCTCTTCCTATTCCCCGCGCGCGAAGCCACCGGCTACGGTTTCGCCGTGGATGGCACCGGAAACTCCGCCACCATCATCCGCTGCCAGTCTATCTCAGACCGTGTACCTCACCACGCGACACCCGGCACATCCATAAAAATCCAATAAGAACACAAGTTCTAAAACCTAAAGCAGTGTGTGCCAGTGAATTACCCTAGACTATTACAGTGTAAGGAAATGTTAAAAAATGTTAGGGGGCGAAAATTTCCAAAAAAATCATTAACTTTGCAAATAAATAGATGTTGAATGCCGGTTTTACGAGATAGATAATCTTAGCATGGGGTTCAACGATATTATTGAGAGAAGGTAAAAGAGAAAGCGCTTAAATTGCAATTAGTGGGGACTTTTTTGAGATTTTTCGAATAAACTCAAGAACCGTATCTATTCAGCGATAGGTATGCAGGTGCTGTCCGTGCTCAGAACAGTGCGC
>CALAVE010000022.1 GCA_937892215.1 uncultured Porphyromonadaceae bacterium | reverse complement strand
AAGATTACTTGAAAGAACTAATCGGCAATCTCAAATTTTGATGCGGTTGCCGTGACAACACATCACCGCTGTCAATGCTATTTTCTCCATCCACACATCCCCCGCCCACACTACAATCCCCCACCATTACACATACACTCTTTCGCCCCATCTTAAACCAATAAATTATTGTGTATTAACACATTCCACCCCGCAAAGGAAAATAGAATTTGCAATCAAAGATTTTTCAATGTTTCTCTGCCCTTGTTGGTCAAGTAGTACGATTGCATAGGATGATTAGGCGTTTCAGGGTATAACATGGCTATATATCCGGTCTCTATGTTAGGTGTAATATATGTGGAAACGAACCCCTTCCTGTCTTTACGTTGCATCGCTTCCATAAGAACTTTCAGGCTAGCACCATTTTCTCCTACTGCAGATAATAATGTCCTCAACCGTTTCAACTTAGCATCCTCTCGCTTGGAGGTTGAGGAGGTTGAGGGGGGGTATCTTGTGGGGTTGTGGGGGTTGAGGGACTGTATGCTTGCATGGCTACCCTTCTAAACGTAACCCAAACAAATATTCTCTAAATATGCTACTTAAACATGCTCCGCACGGAATTATTAAACAAAAATGCAAATTCCTGATTTTCTCTTTTCCTCCGCAATTTAATATCCTTTTTCCCTTTTTTCAACATCTTTTTTTCACAATTTTGTTTTTTTTCGTAACTTTGACCCAATTATTCAATTATCATAAACCTTTTAGAACTTTTAGAAACTATGAGTTTATTCGATTTATTAGGCTGGGGTGCCAGCATCGGACTTATCCTGGGCTATCTGCCTCAGGCCATTCAAACTATGCGTACTCGTAAAACCGACGACATCGCGCTGCCAACTTTCCTCATGATTGGAATCGGCGGAATCTGCTTCATGTGCCAGGGATGGATGCTCGGTTGGGAAAAGGGATGGGCTCTCTTCCTCACCAACCTCATCACCACCCTCTGCAGCGCCGTTATCTTCGGCATTAAGATGTACAACGACTATTTCAAGAAAAAGAAATAATCAGCAAAAACTCTGAGCCGGACTTTGCTCAGTGAACATAACAGAAAGGGACCTCATGCTCTCATGGGGTCTCTTCTTTATCGTGCTCTCAGATGCCGGCGTAGCGCACGAGGAATGAAACTCAGGTGATGTAGCGTAGCCGTTATCGTGCCATAATGCCGGCACATTATCCGGTAACGCTCCCACAGCGACTTACGCTTGTTCTTCGCCGTGGTGCCGCCCTCCAGAAAGTCCACCACAGGCGCGCTGCCCACGTATTCGCAGCGCCGCGCTCGCTTCAGCACTTTCACGCACCAGTCATAGTCTGCGCTGAATCGGTACTGCAGGTCATATTCCGGCACTATCGCGCGCCTGGCCACAAAGGCCTGGTGACACACCAGCATCCCTCGCTTGAAACTGTCGGCACTGAGCCGCTCAGGTGCCCGCAGATGCCGCGCTTCCACCACTTTACGCTCTGCATCCACCACCTGCGTCTGCCCGTAAATCACATCGGCTCCGGTAGCCGCGGCTGCGGCCATTCGGCTCAGCACGTCTTCGCTGCTGAACGTGTCGCCCGCGTTCAGGAATATCAGGTATTCTCCCTGGGCCAGCCTTATGCCCTTGTTCATGGCATCATACAACCCGCCGTCGCGTTCGCTCACAATCCGTGTTCGCTCGGTAGCCAGCGACTCTGCCAGCCGCACAGTTCCGTCGCCCGACGCTCCGTCCACCACCAGGTGCTCGTAGTCAGTCTCCTTCTGCTCGCTCACACTCAGCATTGTGGAACGCAACTCCTTCTCCGCGTTGTATGTTACCGTTATGATACTGAACAGCATATACTCGTTCCTCCGCATTTGATGACCGCAAATTTAAACATTTCCTCCCATTCTGCCCAATCAAGTCCCAACTTTTCACTAATTTTGCACTATCATTAGTCAGCATTATGAATATCAAGAAATATCTAATCTGCGTTCTCGCCATCATCTGCCTCTCGGCGTGCGAGAACATCGACTCTCGCGGACTTAGCGGATTCCGCGTTGACATCAATCTCCGTATGAAATCTGTCTGGGACACCTACGGATGCCCGGGTCTCGGTACTTGGCAATACTTCAATTACCTCAAGAAATTGCCATCTAACTTCCCCTACACCGCCACCTCTTACACAGGACTCGGCGGAGTGATTCTGTTCTACACCTCTTCCGGACTGGTGGCTTTCGAGGCCGCTTGCCCTGTGGAAAGGAAAGCCGACATCTATGTGCACATCAATTCCGAAGGCAACTTAGACGCGGTCTGCCCCAAGTGTGGGTCGCACTACGATGTGTTCAACGGCACCGGCAGCCCGCTCAGCGGCGAGGCTATCAGCCGCAAGGTTGGACTCACGCGATACAACGTCTATCAGGACAATCTCCTCGGTGGATACCAAATCGCCAGTTACTGACAGGCGGAACACCGCTATGCGCTACGCTGATTAGTGCCGCATAGTTTCCGCTTCTCGCGCTTTTTCGCTATCTTTGCATCACTTTTACTAATCGTCTAATATAAATTTCACAATATGGCTCTTCAATGTGGCATCGTAGGACTCCCCAACGTGGGTAAATCCACTCTTTTCAACTGCCTTTCTAACGCTAAGGCGCAGTCTGCCAACTTCCCCTTCTGCACCATCGAACCTAATGTGGGCGTAATCACCGTCCCCGACGAAAGGCTCAATAGGCTCGCAGAACTTGTCCATCCGGAACGTATCGTCCCCACTACCGTGGAAATAGTGGACATCGCCGGACTCGTCAAGGGCGCTTCCAAGGGCGAAGGTCTCGGCAACAAGTTCCTCGCTAACATACGCGAGACCGATGCCATAATCCACGTTCTCCGTTGCTTCGACGACGACAACATCACTCACGTCGATGGCTCGGTCAATCCTGTTCGCGATAAGGAGGTCATCGACACCGAACTGCAACTCCGCGACCTCGAGACTATCGAGAGCCGTATCAGCCGTGTGGCTAAGCAGGCTGCCGCCGGCGACCGTGATGCCAAACTTCAGCACGAGGTCTATAAGCGCTACCTCGATGTGCTATCACAAGGCAAAAACGCTCGCGAAGTGGTTCTCGGGACTAAGGACGAGCAGCGAATAGCGCACGAACTTTTCCTGCTCACTAACAAACCGGTCCTCTACGTCTGCAACGTGGACGACGCCAGCGCTGCCACCGGTAATCACTACGTTGACGAGGTGCGTCAGGCCATTGCCGGAGAACACGCCCAGCTCCTCGTTCTCGCCGCTCAGACCGAGAGCGACATCGCAGAACTCGAAACCTACGAGGAGCGCCAGATGTTCCTCGAGGAAATAGGGCTGCAGGAAAGCGGTGTGAACCGTCTCATCAAAGCCGCCTACGCTCTGCTCAACCTCGAGACTTTCCTCACGGCCGGACCGAAGGAAGTTCGCGCTTGGACCTTCCACAAGGGAAGCAAGGCACCGCAGTGTGCCGGAGTTATCCACACCGACTTTGAGCGTGGTTTCATCCGAGCCGAAATCATCAAGTACGACGACTACATCGCCCTCGGCAGCGAAGCCGCCGTGAAAGAAGCCGGCAAAATGCACATCGAGGGCAAAGAATACGTCATGCAAGACGGCGACATCGTGGTCTTCCGCTTCAACGTCTAATCCCGGCCTTCAGCATCGCAACGTACATCTCTAATCAACATCCCCGTAAAACAAGGAATTGCCCCACTTCCATGAGACAATTCCCCGTAAACATTATGTCAGCCTTATCGCTTACTTCACCAGCACTTTCTTGCCGCCGATGATGTATAGCCCTTCGCTGAGCGTTGCCTTTGCGGCCTCCTCGTCAGCGGCAGTAGTCACGTAGCGACCGTCTATTGTGAACACTCGAACCGGACCTTTCTCCTCCTGCATCACCAGGTCCTCTACTCCCGACGGGAACGAGAACAGATGCAGTGCATACAGTGCCGGCAGCGCACGGCCGGTCTCATTGTCCCACAGACCTGCGTTGTACCACGCGTCGGTCACTCGCTTGGTGCTCCAGTCCAGACCGAACTCGTTTGCCTCAGGCCACCACCAGTACAGACCGGTCACGTTATCGTGCTTCATCAGCGTCTCAATCAGAGCCTTCGTGAAAGCCTCCTGACCGGCATGGGTAATGGGGTAAGTATCCGAGTAGTCGTAATTCACTCCGCTCGTAGGGAACCACTTGTGATAGTAGCCGCATTCCACTATCATCACCTCTTTGTCGCCAAACGAGTTGCCCAGCATAGTCAGGCACTGGTCCAGCGTAGGCAGGTATCCCTGGAAATGGGGATAGTACGACAAGCCTATCACGTCATAGTCCACCTTGTTGTTCGCCACCTTCAGGTAATAGTTGAACAGTGTTCCCTGCTCGCAAGCACGGTCGTGGTGAATTACTATCTTGGCCTTCGGGCACACCTCGCGACATGCCTTCGAGGCCTGACTCAGCAACCCCGAGAAGCGCGTCCACTCTGCCGTGCCACTCGATGCGTTGCACTTCTGCAGCGTTCCGCCCTTCACGCCCCACAGGATTCCGTAACTCTCCTCGTTCCCTATCTGGATAAAGTCGGGCGTGGCGTTGGCATCCTTCAGCGCCTGAAGCGAACTCTTCGTATACTCGTAAATCTTCACCTTGAGTTCGTCCTCGCTCAGACTCGCCCACGAGGCCGGGGTATATTGCTTCAGGGGATCGGCCCAACTGTCGCTGTAGTGGAAGTCGAGCATGAATTTCAGCCCGTGCGCCTTTATCTTTGCGCCGAGCCGCTTCACGTACTCCAAATCCTGGCACACGCCCTCGCCTTTCTCGGTTGCGCTCGCCTGCGACGGATCCACAAACAGGCGCACCCTTATGCTGGTCCACCCCTGGGTCTTCACAAATGCCAGAACATCCGTAATATTCGTGCCGTTCTTGTCCTTGTAGTTAGCCCCGTTATCCTCATATCTCAGCAGAAGCGACATATCGCCTCCTGCATCACGAGTAACGCCCTGTGCGCTTATCGCACAGAGCATTACCAGCGTCATTACTATTGTCTTAAGACTTGCTTTCAATCCCTTCATCGGATAACCACTTTCTGACGGTTAATAATGTAGATTCCTCGCTCCAGTCCTTCCTTGGCCGACTGTAAGTCGGCAGCCTTCTTCACAAACCGGCCATCTATCGTATAGACCATTGCCGGACCGTTCTGCTGCAGCGCGTTGTCCACTCTCAGGTCTTCCACGCCACCAAATGACGCGTAATCAGACGTGATGTCTTTCACAAAGAACTTGCCCGCGGCATCCTTGCCCGATATCTCGTAGTAAACATCCTCCGAAATCGGACCTATGTCCGTGGTCTGCGGCTGGCCGCTTCCTTGGTTGAAGATGATGTTGAAAGTGTAGGTGTTCGTGTTGATGTCAAACGACTGATAATAGAACTTCTGCCCGTTGATGGTCTTGCTCTCTATTCCGGTCTTGCCCGGCCATGCGCCGTTCAGGTTGGTTCCGTTCACATCCCATGCGTAGAAGTACAGGTTAGACCATCCCGGATCTTTCAGATACACTGTTGCCTTGTGTGCCTCGAATGGCTTGATGGTGTACTCGCGAGTGATGATGCCCTTTACGGTGCTGCCGGCCAGAACACCCACCTTCAGAGTGCAACTGCTCGATATGTTTATCGAACCGCCGCTGGCCACCTTCGAACTCGATGCCGTCGGGTTGCTGCCGTTAGTGGTATATACCAGACTTGCGCCACTCGTAGCCGACACTGCGGTCAGTGTCACGTTGAACGCCTTCTCGTAGGTCCCGTCGGGTACGCTTGCCCATGCGGTCTCTGCGGTGTTCTCCATGTAGTATGTGTAGTTAGTGCCGCTCAGCACTTTCGTGTACTGGCTTGAGTTCGGCACGTAGCCTGTCGAAGAGCCCAGAACTGCTATCAGCGAACCGTTGGTTCCCACTGTGCGTTGTGCGTAGTACGCAGTGTTGCTGCGCAGGTTGCTCGACGAACTGGTGTTGGTGATTCCCACTGTGTTACGGGCCAGAATCATCTGCTTTATCTCCTGCTTGTACTCCTTCCAGTGCTTCAAGAACACTGTCGGAGTGCCCGGCATCGCCAGAATGAACGCGTTAGCCGCTGCTATGTTCTGCTTAATCGGGTCTTGCTCGGCACCGGGGCCGCGGTTCTCTGTGTCGTGATTCTCCACGAATGTCACCGCATAGCGGGCATATGCGCCGCTGTTGGTGTTGCACAAGCCGCCATTGCCCAGGTTATTCCACTGATTGGTGGCGTTCACGGCATCGCGAACAGAGTAACGAATCGCAAAGTCAAACGCGGCACTTTGCACGGTACCATTGTAATTCTTGGTTCCGTCAACCCAGTTCTTCAGTGCTGCCACATTGCCGTCCCAGTACTCGCCCACAGAATATGTGGGGTTAACCGTCGCGTTATACAGGCCGGTATAATACGCTGCGTAACCCTTGGTCATGTCATAGCGGAAACCGGTATAGCCCAGGTCGCTAAGCAAGAACTTCAGGTATGCCTTCACGTTGTTCTGCACGTTGGCGCTCGTGTGGTCCAGATCTCGCATTCCGTCCCAGTCCTCGCCTTCGTCGTTGGTGTTACTTATCTTTATTCCGTTGCTCGTGGCCCAAGTCTTGGTCTTGCCGCCATCATCATTTGCGCAGATGTCGGTCGGAAGCAACTGATACTTCACTCCCCTATACGTCTCGGCAGGGAAATCCACCCACGAACCACCGGCTCCCATGTTGTTGCGGTGGTTTATCACCACGTCCTCTATCACGCCCACGCCCTTGGACTTGAACGTCTTAATCATCGAACGCAACTGCTCTTCCGTACCGAAACTGCTGTTGTGGGTAAACCAGTACATCGGGCCGTAACCCATCACATTGTAAGTCTCATGGCAGTCACCGCTCTGAGGAACCCATACAAGAGCAAAGAACTTGCTCAGTTCGTCACTTTGCTTCTCCAGATTGCTCCACTGCGAATCCACGTATGAGTCCCAGTAGAATCCCTGAAGCATCACGCCCTTGAAATTTGCGGGCCAGCCCTGCGAATACGCATTCAGCGTCAGGACCACTCCTAAAAGAATTAATGCTAATCGTTTCATTGATATTTAAGTTTTTATTTACTTTACGGCTTTGTCGGTCATAGGCTCCTGCCCTCTTTGTCACGATGCATTAAATGCTGTAGCACAGGGCTATTACTCTATGATATGCAAATATAACCATTTTATCTTCGTAGGTGCATGATGTCACCGAAAATACTTCACTATATTTTGCGCAATCGTTTGCAACACACACCACATAACCTATCACCGAAACACTTCGTCGTGGAACAGGAACTTCTTCGGGTCCGGCAGATCCGACACCTTCCTTATCTCTTCCTTGCCGTCGGGCATACGCACCTTTATCTGCAACCCACTGTCTGTGAAGCCGAACACCCACTGTGTGAATATCTGCTCGTTATTAGCCAGCGATGCATCCACGCTCACTTCCTCCATACTTGTGCAGAAGTCAAACGCGTTCTGGCCCACGTACACCAGCGTACTCGGCAGTCGCACCGACGTCAGAGAACGGCACGAATAGAACGCCGAAGTGCCTATTTCCTCTATGCCCTCTGCCATTTCCACCTTACTCAGATTGCCACAGTTGTGGAATGCTGAGCCATATATGTATTTCACGTTCTTGCCCATCTTCACGCTTGTAAGTTTCTGGTTGTTGTAGAACGCGTAACTGCCTATTGTGGTCACCGTTTCCGGCACCACATAGTCGCCTATCTCAGCAAATCGTAGTGAGAACACCACCTTCGTCCCATCTCCGGTCAGAACCACGCCGCCGGCCATCTTAAAGTTCGGGTTCCCTTCGGCTATCTCCAGTTTCTTCAGAGAATTGCAGTACATGAACGGATTGCCGTTCACCTCATCCAGCGAAGCCGGCAGTCGGAGTTTCTCAAATTTGTCGCAACGACTGAACGCGTCGCCGTCAATTCGCTTCAGCCCTTCCGGCAACACCAGTTCGTTCAGTTGCTTGCAACCTGAGAATGCGTTATTACCTATCATCTCCAGACTCTTCGGCAGCACCACGTCTTCCAGCGCGTCGCACGACGAGAATGCGTAGTTGCCTATCTTCACCACGCCGTCTGGTATCACCACGCGCTTCAGATTCTTGCAGTTACTGAACATACTACCGCTTATCACCTTCAGCGTACTCGGTAATTTCACTTCTGTGATGGGGGTCTCTTCCAGCGCACGCTCGCCCAGACTGGTCAGCCCTTCGGCCAGCGTCACGTCAGTCAGGCTCTTGCACCCGCTGAACAGGGCGTCTTTGATGCTGGCATTGCCGCTCTTCACCACCGCTTTCTGCAGTCCCTCGCAGTTGCTGAACGCGAAATAGCCTATCTGCTCTATGCTTTCGGGCAACACAAGTTCGGTCAGTTCATTGCACCCGAAGAAGCCCCAGCCGTCCACCTCATTCACAATGTACTCCACACCGCCGTTTTGCACCTTCTGCGGTATCTCCAGTTTGCCCTTTGGCTTCTTCTTGTCGCTTATTTTGCCCACTTTAACAGTGTTTGCTCCTGTTACCTTATAGCGCACTCCATTCACGTCAAACGCCTCTCCTTCCGTCGCTGCGGCATTGAAGCACAGTGCAGCGCACGCAATCATCACTGCCATAATCTTACTGATTTTCATTGGTTCTTCTTTTTGTGTTAATATTTCTATTCTATTTCGCAAATATATACATTTCAAAACACTTTCGCAAACTCACCCTCAAAAATTTGACACCAATAAGGTTCTGCAAATTAACTCGCAATGATTTTGAATTTATATCGAACACTCCATAAAATAGTCTGGGCGATTCTCCCTCGCGGAATCATCGCCCAGACTTTGTATTAGATGTTAAATAGTAAAGTCTCTTTTTCAATGCAAAATTACTCCTTCAGTTTCACCTCACGAAAAACATTTTCTGTTTTTCGCACCGACTGAATATGCAATCGTTTACACCCGTCACTTTGCTATCGTTTTCACCACCTTGCGGGTGCCGTCGGTATAGGTCACAACCTTGATGTTCACGCCATCAAACGGCTCGCTGCTCTTAACTCCCAGCAGGTTGTAGTACTCGGTGCTCTGCACTTCCTTCCCTGCCAGATTTTCTTCGGCTACGCCCGTGATTATCTGCTCCGTCTCCTTTGCGCTTATCGCACTCAGAACGAACGACGTACTCAGAGTGCCCTCGTTTATCGCCACCTTGCGCGGTGCCGACGACGAGCCGCTCTTGGCCTTTATCACGCCCGTCACCTCGTACACCTTGCCGTTCTCAAATGTCGGGCCATCCTCATACCAGTCCACATCGGCGCTCACTCCGCCGCTCAGTTTATCCAGGTTCACCACCGACGAACGTGCCGGCACATAGAACGCTCCGTTCTGATACACGGCCGCACGCACCTTTGCGTACTCGTTCACGCGCGGTGTCATCAGGAAGTACTCGCTCTGGGGCACAAAGTTGGCCACGCAGTAAGTGTTCGGCTCATATTCACC
Source organism: uncultured Porphyromonadaceae bacterium (assembly GCA_937892215.1). GTDB lineage: Bacteria > Bacteroidota > Bacteroidia > Bacteroidales > Muribaculaceae > Sodaliphilus. Next base: position 16,958 of record CALAVE010000022.1, on the reverse strand, counting down.
GGCCGACTCTCCCGCCACTGGGGTAACCACCGCGTTAATCACAGCGTTGTCCTTGCTTGCCAGTGTGCCACTCAGGGTTCCGCTCTTTATCGCATGGTTGATATAGGCCTGCTGCTTGGCTGCGCTCTGCGCACTCTTGAACTTAATCACCACCCAGTTGCTCTGGTCGAAGTCCTCCGGATTGTCGAATATCGTCAGACCCTCGGTGTTGGCGTATTTCTCTATGGCGTTGCCGTTGTCCTTCGCATACAGGTATTGACCGTCGGGAGAGAAGCAAATTCCTGTCAATTCATCGTCCACCACGTAGTTCTTTCCCTGAACGCCGCTCTTCAGCACGCTGGCCAGGGTCATGCCGTTGCCGCTCACTGCGCCGGCCGAACCGCCGGTGGTGTAATAGCCGCCGTTCACAAACGTGAAGTCGCTCGTCTGAGTGCCCACTCCGCTCTTGTCGCTGAACAGAACTCCTGTCGGCGCGCTTTCGGACTCGCCCAGATCCCACAGGAAGATGGTGTTACCGCTTGGCGCTATGCCCACCGGCTCCACAAGTTGTGTGCCGGGCCAACTGCCGCCTGTAAAGTTCTCTGTGTCGCTCCATGCCCAGATGTAGGGGATGGTATAGTTCCCGTCGTTCTCAAAGTAGCAGAACACGTGGCCATCGAGCCATTTCGCGTCGCTCGGCAGTGCCGTCATGCTGCCGCTGTCACCACCATCCTGATTCCTGTTCACGTACTCCGAACCGGTCTCCTGATATGCCTTGGAATAGTCGGTTCCGAATTCACTCGGATAATAGTAATAGCGGTCTGTCGTAATTCCGGTTATATCTGCGGTCTGCGTGCCGCTGCCGTTGTTGAAGATGATGTTTATAATCTTGTCGGCCTCGGGGAACGTGTAGTAGTACCATGTGCCGCCGTTTATCTGCTCGGTCTGCATGGTGCTGAATTTCTTGCCCGGCCATGTGCCTGTGCGCTGCGTACCGCTGTTGTTCCACGAATACAGATAGCAGTTCGGCGTCCCGGCATCTTTATACACATAGATTGTGATTCCCTTGGTCGTTGTGGTCGAACCCGACGTGCCACCCTTCACCAGATACACGCGAGTTACCACATTCGTAACAGCACCGTTCTCCAGTATGCCGGCGTTCACCACCTGCTCGCTTGTTGACTTGTTCAGGCTCAGTGTCGCCTTGCCGGTAACCTTGGTCCCGTTTGTGGCGGTAGGCACGCTGCCGTTGGTCGTATATACAATCTGAGCGTCGGTTGCGCTCGCGTTAAGGCTCACGCTCAGCGTGTTCACCTCATACTCGCCGCTGGTCTTGTCTATCGACACGGTCGGAGTCCTGGCCGACTCTATGTAACTCGTAGTCAGGTCCTCATACTGATTGCTCGAGAGCGACAGGAATATGTCGTGCGTCACACCTGTAATATCGGCTGTCTGAGTGTCACTGTCGCCTTCGTTCAGTATCAGGTTCACAGCATAGTCATCGCTCTTCTTGGTGAAGTCTATGTAACTCCAGTCCAGACCGCCTATGCCTATCGAGTTATTCAGTGTGCTTCCGGGCCATGCGCTGCTCACAACGCCATCGCTGTCCCATGCGTAAACGTGGATGTTTGAGCCGCGCACATACACTCTTATCTTGCCGTTGTCGCTGCTCGTTATCACATACTTGAATATCTTCACCTGCTGCACCTTGCCGTTGTTCAGCACGCCCACTTTAAGGGTCGTGTTCTCGCTGAAGGTCAGTTCTTTCACTCCGGTTATCTGCGCGCTGCTCGCACTCGGGGCGCTGCCGTCGGTGGTATAGACAAGTGTGGTTCCCATTACCGACGGACGGACCTTCACTGTCACGCTGCCGGTGTAGTTGCCGCTGCCCTTGTCCACCATGGCTTCGCCCAGCAGCGAGGTCTCCTTCGGCTGAAGCACATACGGGTCAAGGTCGGTCTCCACGCTGTAGCGGAACAATCCGTCCTTGTGCCACACGTCTTTGTAACCGCTCGGGCATCCATTGTCCGTGTCCGGACCGAGTTGGATACACACGTTTCCCTTGCTTCCGGCCACCCAGAAGGTGATACCGCCGTTTTTCTGCTCCACGTTGGAGATATTGCTTTGGTTAGTCACCCCGGCGGCGCGGCGGCCACGGATACACGCTTGTATCACCGGTTGCAGGCTGCTGTTTGTGTAGTCGTCTTTCAGAATGCACGGGGTTCCGGGCATTCCCAGGATAAACGCGTAAGCCGCGTCGGTATTCGTTATCAGGCGGTCGTTCCTGTATGTGTCATGGTTGTCTATAAACGTCACCGCGTAGCGACGCAGGTTCGCGTCCGCCACCAGTCCGGCATTGTTCAGGCTGCCCCAACTGCCGTTGCGGCACGCGTCCTTTATGGCATACATCAGCGGGAAGTCAAAGGCCGCGCTCTTGTAGTAACTGCCCTTAATATAACTCGTTATGCGCTCCATTCCGTCCCAGCACTCGCCCACCGAGAACATCGGCGCGCTGCTGGTCACGTATTCTGCCACATATTTCGGGTCGAAGCCCTTCACCATATCCCAGCGGAATCCGGCATAGCCCAGTTCATTCACCAGATAGTCCAGATAAGTCTTTATGTTGGCCCTCACACGGCTGTCCTGATGGTCTAGATCGCGCGCGCCGTCAAAGTCGTCGCCCGTGTCGCCGTGGGCGTCGCTCGATGCCGTATAGCCGCTTTGACCGAACACCTCGTCACTCGTGCATATTCCCCACATGTTCGTCTTGGGGCTTGCCCACGTGATGCTGTAACTCAACCCGGTAGTCGGGCCGGTTGCAGTCTCATTGGGGAAGTCGGCCCAGTCATACACTCCGTTCTTGTGGTTCACCACCACGTCCTCTATTATGCCGGTACCATGCTCGCGATATGCCTTTATCATGTTGATAAGTTGGGCCTGCGTCCCGAAGCACGAATTGTGACGAAGCATATACACAGGGGAATATCCCATCGAATGCGCTCCATCACCGTAGTTCCACTCATTCGGCTTGATTTGGCCGCTCTGAGGCACCCATATCAGGTCGAACCACGTGGAATACTCTTCCACATTGCTTGTCAGAGCGCTCCACGTCGTCGTTGTGTAGTCGTCCCACACAAATCCTTGCATCATCACGCCACTGTAATTTGCCGGCCAGCCCTGCGACCACACCGCAAGGGGCAGCATTGCCATTAAAGATAAAATTAGTTTTCGCATATCTGTTTTATCGTATTAATTTTCAAGTCTATATGCACAGCTGTGCGACCACTTCGAGGCGATGTGCACACTCCTATGCAAAATTAATAATCACTCACAGCTTTTATCCCCTCTGATAATCAATTTAACACATTTTTCCGTGCAATCGTTTTCACCTTTCAGCGCATCATCAGTCTCTATTCATCTCCAGTTAATCACAAGTGAGCCGGTCCTCTCTGTGGAGAACCGGCTCACATCTCGTCACTCTATTTCTGTCTGGCATCAGAGCGGAGTAATTGTGAACGTTGCTGGTCCACCATCGCACTTAGCCTTCAGAGTAATCTTGTAATTTCCTGCAGTTGCCGGGATGTTTCCGCCGTCGTGCTTCAGGTAAGCAGTTGTACCGTCGGCATAACCCCAGTTGACAGCCCAGCCACGGTTAGCGCGGAACTTGAACTCACCGGAGGTCAGTTCGCCTTCCCACTCCCACTGGTCAAGGTCGCGGTTATAAGTCATCTCATAGTCAGTGCCCCAGCTAGTGTCACCATTGATTGCACTTCCTATCAGAGTTATAACGTCAATCTTGCTGATTGCATAAGTCATCGCATTCAGATCCACGTCTATCATGTAGTAGCCGGGCTCAGCAGGTGCCGGGCAGTTTGCGCCGCCATTGTCGGCTATCTTGCCTTCTCCGTCAAACTCCCAGTCGCCGTTCCAGTCGTTCTCGTTCGGACGGAACTTGAATTCGCCCTCCAGATAACCGAAGCCGCGATACTTGCCGTTACCCTCAAAGTTGTACAGTGGCTCTACGCCGCTCCAACCCGTGCTGTTTCCAATCTCGTAGATGAAGTCTGCAAAACTGATTGGCTCCAGCGTGAAGGTCTCTTCCATGAAGTTGATGGTTATGCGAACATACTTGGCAGGATTTGCAGCCACGTCAAACTTGAACGCAAATGCTTCCTGATCATTGTAGCCAATTGTAATCTTACCGGTCAGGTCGTTGGCTCCATTCTCTGCGTAGCCCACAAAGTCGCCATCCCAGAAGTCGCCTCCGGCGTCAAGACGGTCGAATGCGCTCTTGCCCACAATCTTGAACCAGTTGTCAGCAGGATTTCCATCGTCACCGTTAGTAATCGGAACCACTACACTGAATACTGGATTCTCGTATGGGTCAACGCCTCCGTTGCTCAGAGGATAATCCTTCGATGCGGCCCAGCCGTTAGAAGAACCTATATAGTAGTACTCGCTCTCTATAACCGGTGCATCGGGGATACATACTATGTTCAGCACCTGGTCGCTCGTTACGCGGGTGGCCATCGAACCGTTGCTCACTATAGCCTCCATCTTGGCCTGAAGCGTGCGCTCCACTGGCTCACGGCCGAACATCTTCACCACAAGTGCCTCCAGGGCCTTGGCATCCACATTTCCGTCGGCATCAATGTCCATCTGAGTGCCGTCGTCGAACAGCAGGTGATAAGTCACCTTGTTATAGTCCTCACTGCTTGCGCTCACCGGGGTCACATTGGCTACCTTCACCAAATCCACGTCCTCCAGCGTACGATAATCTATCGTTCCTACCGGAGAGAAGGTGAGTCCGCCTATGGTCACCGCGGTGGGTGCCTCATTCGTGCTCTGCGACAGCCAGTCGCCGAAGTCCTCGTTGCACGATGTCAGTGCGAGGGCGGCCACGGCCATCATCAAATATGATTTTATCTTCATCGTTTTTATCATTTTAATGAGTTATTATTCTACTGCCACTACGCGGAAGAAGCCTGTGATGTCATCCAGATAGATAGCCCACTTGCCGGCCTCGATTCCTATGTTCTGGCCATTATTCACTGCAAAGCCCGAAGTGTTAACCTCGCCTTCGAATGCACCGTAGCCCCAGTTGATATCCCATGCATGGTCAGCACGCATCTTGAACACGGTTGACTCATCCACTTTGATAATTGCGGTCCACATGTGGTTATTCAGACCTGCGCCTGCGGCCGGGGTCATGTCGATGTCTGTCTCCCAGTCTCCGCCCAGACCAATGACACTTACTGTGCTGTATGTGCTGGCAGGAGCGTCAACCTTCTCATATGATACAACCTGACCTTCCTTAGTGTCGAACTCAAGGCGATAGAAGCCTTCTCCGTCGGTCGGAACAATGTTACCACTGCCGCCGTCGTTGTATGCGAACTCGCCGTCGTTCATACCCACTTGCACGTTCCAGTCACCCAGTGTCTGGATCATCTTGAAGATTCCGCCTTCCGGCACAAACAGCGTGATTGCTATGTGACCGGTTCCGTCGCTTGCGTACTCATACTCCTTCATCAGAGGCAGCGGGAAGCAAGCCTTGTAGCCGGCCTCATTTGCGCTGTTACCCCATGAACCGTCTCCGATACAGCCACCAATCAGCCACCAGTACAGAGGCTCATCGGCTACCATTGCCTGGAAGAATGGAACAACTTTCAGTTTCTGCCAGTTCGAGTAAATCTTGTTGGCTCCCTCCAGATCATCGGCAAGCTGAGCGGTCAGACGTACGTAAAGGTCTCTTTCGCCCTCCACGAAGTCTTCGGCTGTCTCCACGCCTTCCATCTCCAGAATGGCCTTGTTCACCTCAGCGGCAGTCACATTATAAGTAATATCGGTCGTCGTCGGTTCCAGCTGGCGAATCTCTTCCTCAGATGCATTCTCCTTCAGAGCAATCTGAGCGCCCATGGTCACCTGCACAGGTGCGCCATAGTTGGGACGCTCCTTTGCCTTCAGCACTATTTCCTGGCTGTTGGCAAGGTCTATTGCCACTCCACTCAGTTCGGGAGCGAACAATTCAAAACTGTCGGGCGACAGAAGCACAGGGTTGTCGTCACGGTCCGTCTCACAGGCAGTGAACAAGCCCAAACCCATCAGCAACATCGCCATTATCTTAATTTTCTTCATAGTTTATCTTCGTTTTTGATGTTTCGTTTTTAAACTCAAAATCAAGTCCGCAATTTATTGCAAGTTGGGGTTTGCGGTTCTGTCTGTGCTCGGAATCGGGAAAATGTTCTGGTCTGTGCCGAACTGGGCGCCATCGTAAACACCACCCATCCATTGCCACTTGTATGAACTCTGACCACCATACAGTCCGAAGCGGATAAGGTCCATCCTGCGACGGCCTTCCCATCCGAACTCACGCGACCACTCGTCTACAATCTGGTTCAGCGTGAAACTGCCCAGGTCTGAGTTAGCGTTAGCGCGCTTACGCAGCTCCTTAATCTTATCCAGACCGTCACCGCTGCACGAACCGCCATTCTGGCGTGCGTCAGCCTCAGCGTATGTCAGGTAAGCCTCTGCAAGGCGCAGGATAGGTATGTCATTGTCGGGGAATTCGCCCGATGCGTCGCTCGTCGCGCCACCGTCGCTGCGTACTCCTATGAACTTGATGTATGCGTAGCCGTTAGCGTATGCACTCTCGTCAGTGATATCCAGTGTGTGTCCCTTGGTGTAGAACAACGCGCGATCATCACCTGCCGACAATGCCAGGTCGAACGGAGTTCCTGCAGGTGCGTCATCACCCGGGAAGAACTTCTGTACAAACTGAGGACGGGCGTGGTTTCCTGCCCAGTTCTGGCTCGAACCGCAAGGATAATCGGCATCCAGAGTTCCATCCTTCATTGCGCAGATGAAGAACAGACCGCAACCGTATGAGCGGGTGCGCTCGCCGTCCTGCATTGCCACGAAGATGTTCTCGTTCTGAGCACCGTTCTCATTGTTGTCGCCCATGAACAGCAACTGATATGCGCTGTACATTCCCTTTCCGGTTGTGTTCAGGCTATAGCCGCTCTTCATGGTCTTATCGGCAAAGGTCTTCGCATCGGCCCAGCGGGCTGTGCCGGTGTAAACCTCTGCGTTCAGGTACAGACGCGACAGGAGCAGCCATGCGGCAGCCTTGTCAACGCGGCCGTAGGTGTTAGTGCGTGGCTCTGCCAGCACTTCATGGCTCTCCTCTTCACCTGCCACCTGCTTCAGCTCGGTCTCGATCCAGTCAAATACCCATGCACGCTCCTTCTTCTGAGCATACTCGGTGCTGATGTGGTCCAGCCATGCGATGTCACCAAAGAGGTCCATCACCTGCAAGTAGGTGTAAGCACGCAGGAAGCGTACTTCTGCACGCTGACGCAGAGTCTCGGCATCATCTTTATCCTCTGTCTGGTCCAGGAAGAAGTTACACAGGGTTATACCAAAGTATGCACGGTCGTAGAACATTCTCAGCATCGGGTGCGAGTCTCCGCACATGTTATGGTCAAACTCGGGAATACCGGCATCGCCCCACACACAGTGAGCCTCGTCGGTTGTCAGTTCATTGGCGTTCCACAACTGGCGTAAGAAACCAGACTGACCGCCACCGCCGTCCGTAGAATATGTATCAGGATCAGAATCCCAGTTCAGACCGGTCAGCGCAAAGTTCGCATACACATTATTAAATGTAGCGTCCTGGTTGAATTCCGTATCTTGCTGCGGGTTGATGTTCTCCACGTTCAGGTCGTTGATACACGAGGTGAAACCCATGCCGAACAACGCAACTGCCGCAACTGCTAATATTTTATTTAATTTCATAGTTCCTTTATCCTTTAAGTTATTAGAAATTCAAGCTGAGTCCCACTATCGCAGTGAATGGACGAGGATAAATATTGTTGTCAATACCGTCTGTGTGCTCAGGATCTATGCCGCTGTACTTAGTCCATGTGTAGATGTTCTGTGCAGTTGCGTAGATACGGCCGCCCAGGCGACTATTGAACAGATTGTCGAACGAATATCCCAAAGTGATGTTGTCCAGTTTGAAGAACGATGCGTTCTCCACAAACATATCGCTCTGCCATGCGTAAACGCCGGGGTTAGTGAAGCCCAGAGCCACTGTCTCAGGCAGCATGTTAGATATGTAACCCAGGGTTGAGTAAACACCGCTCTTACCCGAATTCAGCTTGTTGCTCAGGTTGTTGTTGTAAACATAGTTACCCAGAGCCACACGTGCGCTGAAACCGAGATCCCAGTGACGCCACACCACCTTGCTGTTCAGACCCATGCTCACGTCGGGTGATGCCTTGTAGTAGAAGTAGCGGTCATCACTGTTCACCACGCCGTCACCGTTGCGGTCCACGTAGGTGTTGGGGATAGCACGGCCGTCCTTGTCATATACCTGCTGGAACACATAGAATGCGCTCGCGTTCTTGCCCGTCTGATATGCCTGTACGGTTGTTCCGGTTCCGCCCGATACACCACCACGCTCAATCAGGTCGCCCACCAGGTCGTCAATCTTGTTCTTATTATAAGTAATGTTGTAGTTGATTTCCCATGCCCAGTCGCGGGTCTTGATAGGACGTACTGTCAACGCGCCCTCAACACCGGTGTTGTGCAACTCACCCACGTTAGCCATGATACGGTTCTTGAAGTTACTTCCGGCAGCCACGGTCACCTCGTTCAAGAGGTCGGTGGTCTTGCGATAGTACCAGTCAAAGTTAATAACGACGCGGTCGTTCAGGAACGCCAAGTCAAAACCTGCGTTGTACGTCATCGTCTTCTCCCAAGTCTTGTCTGCATTGTATGCGTCTGGACGTGAACGGCTTCCGTCACCCACCAGGTCATAGTATGCGTGGTCGCGGTTGCGGGTGTATGTCGGCAGATATGTATAGTCGCCTATACCTTCCTGCTGACCTGTGATACCCCAGCCCAAACGTATCTTAGCATCGTTCACTGCCTGCACGTCACGAAGGAAACTCTCACCCTTCAGACGCCATGCCAGGGCTGCAGAGGGGAAGTAACCCCACTTGTGACCCTTTGCGAAACGCGACGAACCGTCGGCACGTATTGTGGCTGTCAAGAGGAAGCGGTTGTCAAACGAGTAATTCAGTCGGCCAAAGAACGATACCAAGTAGTTCTCTGTCTTGTAAAGCGTAATCACGTCTTCACCGGGCTGATTAATCTTCTCACCTGCATGATACAGGTTGTCGTCTGCATACAAGCCGTAGCCGTACCAGTCGCTCTCCTGATGGTACTTGGAGTACTCGTGACCGGCCATGATATCAAAGTGATGCTTCTCGGTGAAGTCCTTCATATACTGTGCGTAGGCCGAGAACTGCAGCGTGTAGTTATTGGTCTTGTTCCAGCCCTGCCAGCCAAAGTAGTTGTTGCTGAATGAGTAAGGTGTGATTGTGTTGTCCTTACGCCCGCTGTACAGGTTGGTTGCTCCTGTTACGTGCAGTGTCAGGTCCTCAAATCCGTGGATGCGGTAATCGGCCTCAATGCTACCGGTGAACGTTCCGTTCTTACCCAGGTTGTCGTTCTGCTCAAGCATCGCAACGGGGTTGCCCGGTGTCTGAGCACGGCTCTGATACAACCAGTTGGGAGCACCGTCTATGTTAGCGTTCTGGTACCACTGTACGTATCCGCCAAAGTAGTTGTTGTAGATGTCGTTGTCGGCGCGAACCGGTTTGGTCGGGTCGTAAAACAGGGCGTTACCCACAGCACCGCCGTCAGCATCGTGCAGGCGGGCAATCATACCCTTTGCATTGATATTCAGTTTCAGGTGATCCTGCAGAAGGCTCGGCGACAGGTTCACACCGATGGTGTAACGCTTAAAGTCGCTCGTCTTCAAGATACCCTGCTGGCTGGTGTAGCCCAGTGATACGCGATATGGCAGATTCAGGTTGCCTATCTTACCGCCCGTCACGCTCAGGTTGTGGTCGTGGCTCACGGCGGTGCGATAGATTTCTTTCTGCCAGTCGGTGTTTGCGAAGTGCTGTACTCCGTCGTTGTCGTACCAGCCCAGTGAACGATACGCGTCGCTGTCCTCACCGTACAGATTTGTCACCAAATCAATGAACTGTGTGGCATTGTAAGGCTTCAGAAGACCATTCTTTACCGATATGCTCACGTTTCCGTTGTAGCTCACGCGTGCATCCGCACCGGCTTTTCCCTTCTTGGTGGTGATGATAACCACACCGTTCGATGCGCGGCTACCGTAGATCGCCGTCGCACTTGCGTCCTTCAGCACGGTGAACGACTCAATGTCGTTAGGGTTAACCATTGCCAGTGGGTTCATTCCACCCTGCATGTCGCCATAGGCGTCCATCAACAGTCCATCTATCACTATAAGTGGATTGTTGCTTGCGTTCAGTGACGATCCTCCACGAATCTTTATCTCGGTGTTGCCTCCGGGCTTTCCACTGTAAGACGTAACGCTCACACCTGCTATCTTTCCCGACAACATGTCTTGTGCGTTAGTGTTCAAACCGTGGTTCTGACTATCAGGCGTCAAAGCGGTCACCGAACCGGTAAGGTCGCTCTTCTTTGCACGACCATAACCAATTACAACCACCTCGTCCAGCAACTGCTGGTCTTCCTGAAGGGTAACAACGAGATTCGGGGCTGCCGAAACGGTCTGTTCCGTATAACCCACCGAACTAATGAGGAGCTTGGCGTCAGCGGGCACATTGCCGAGCGTGAAATTTCCATCAAAATCGGTTGCTGTCCCGATTTGACTTCCCACTACTCGAACTGATGCGCCTATTACCGGCTCGCCTGTAGCATCCTTAACAATTCCCTGCACAGTAATCTGTGCATAAGCTCCTATTGAGAATAGCAGACCCGCTAAGAGGGCAAGCATTCTAAACGGAACTCTGATGTTTACATGCTTCATCATTTCGTTTAATTAATGTTTAAAAATACTTAGTTATTTATGTATTAGTTCATTATATTTTAGGTATAGCCTTGAATGGTACACTTTTTTACATGTGCAAAATTAACTCCAAACCGCGCTCCATGCAACTATTTATTTGTATTTTTTTCACAAAAAACGTGCAAACGTTTGCACCTTCAAGTTTTTTCATTATCTTTGCACCGTACCTTATTTTTTGCATAAACTTATAAAAACTAACATTATGGACAAAGTTTCATTCACTATGAAAGATATCGCACGCGAATTTGGCGTTTCTGTCGCAACCGTCTCGCGCGCTCTCGCTGGCAGTCCACACATCAGCAAGGAAAGGCGCGAGCAGATTCAGCAATTCGCGCGCGAGCACAATTTCTATCCTAACGCTATCGCCGCTCAGCTCCGCCAAAGCCACATAATCCCCTCTAAGGTCATCGGCGTTATAGTGCCACAGTTCGCGCACTACTACTTCGCGTCCATTCTCAACGGCATCGAGCAGGAATCGTCGGCAAGGGGTTATCGCATCCTCGTCGCCCAGAGCGATGAACGATACCAGACCGAAGTGCAAATCTGTGAATCGTTCTACCAGAACAAAGTATGCGGCATTATCGTCTCTCAAGCCAAGGACACCACGCAATACGACCACTTCCAGCGACTCATCGACGCCGGTGTGCCACTCGTATTCTACGACCGAATCTGCGCCGGTATCAACACCAGCCGTGTCGTAGTGGACGACTACATGGGGGCTTTCAACGCCGTCTCACACCTCATCAAGTCGGGGTGCAAGCGCGTCGCTTTCTATGGCACCACCATGAACATTGAAATCTCCAAGAATAGGCTCAACGGCTACAAAGACGCTATCTATCAGAACGGCCTCTCCGTGGACGACTCTCTCATTATTCAGTGCGACAACCGCGACGACGCCGAAGCCATCACACCCGAAGTACTCCGCCGACACGACAAGCCCAACGCATTTTTCGCAGTCAACGACGAGACTGCTATCGGAATCCTCAACGCCACAAAGAAAGCCGGATTCAGGGTCCCCGAAGACATCTCCATCTGCGGATTCACTAACATCTTGGCCGCCACCGCTTGCGAGCCTATGCTCACCACCGTGGAGCAGCGTGGCGTGGAAGTGGGAAAAGAGGCTGCCGACATTCTCATCAACTTTGCCGAGGGTAAAACGCCATCTTCGCAGGTTGTTAAACGCATTGTCAAGACCCGACTTGTGGTGCGCGGCACCACTCGCCCTATGCCCGACAGTAACTAACCGCATCCTTGCCACATTTTGCGCTAAAAATTTGAATTTAACGACAAAAATTCGTAAAATTGCAAAAAAATTTTAAGGTGGGTCTATAAATTAACTTGCGTTGATTTCGATTTTATAGGACACTTATTAAGTCATAACCTAAACTCACATAATTAATGGGAAATTTCAAAATTCACAATTCTGCCAGCCGGACTTTGGTTTTTGCATTGCTAGCCTTAGTTTTCGCCTCTTGCGCCGACTCCATTCAGGAACCAGACGACCCGGCAATGGCTCCAGCCAAAGCAGGTGCTTACGAAAACCTCTCGCTAAGCACTTCTTCAGGCGATTGGCACGATTGCACCGTCTCATCCAACAGCGATGGAAGCTACACAATCACCACCTCCGGGTCCGACCCCTATTTCCGCACCACTAAACTCGGCAGAACCAAGACGTATGCTTCGTCCTACAACATGATTTCCTTTGAATATCAGGCCGAGTCCAGCATCGACTACTTCAAGATGTACTTCTGCCCGCCCGAAGCGGAATCCACAGCCTCAAGCATGCAAGTACTCAAGAGTTCCAGCACATGGAAGCAGGTCGATATCGACATCTCTAAGTATCGCGCCGATTACGGCTGGGCCAACTCCACCTTCAGCATCATCTCCAGTAGCCGCTGGTACATCCGTTTCAACGTCACCGGCCCCATCGGCAACGTGGTGAAAATCAGAAACCTACGCATCCGCGAAAAAACCGCCGATGAAGAGGCGCAGGCTGCCGAATCCAACAATTTCATAGCCGACAAACAGGCTTTCGCCAACCGCATCGACAACTACCTCAACACCAACTTCTCATCATCTGTGCAGCAGGTTGAGGTCACGAAAGAAGAGGTGGTCATCCGTGGCATCACTTCGGGGCAGGGCAGGTTCGCTCTGGCCGAAATCACTCCTTATGAGAACATCACGGAAATGGAGACGTTCCCACACCTCACCGCCATCCGCGGCTCTCAGTTCTCCATCAGGCTCCCGCGTATCATTAATCGCGACGGTTACGATTACGACCGCCTGCTCTCCAAGTGGGCCATCGTAAGCCTTAACGACGACATGCAGACGCTCGCCTCACATGCCCGTTACGCCGACAAGGTGGCCGCAATCCGCTCACCCCAGCCCATGACACCGAAGAGCAAGAAGGGCTTGCTGGGATACCCCACACACACCACGCCCGACGGTGTGAGAGACCTCACTGCGCTTAACTGCGGCATCGCCTGCAATGGCTTCCACCTCGACGAGTGGCTTATGACCAAGCCGCTTGCCACCACAGCCGGCGAGGGAAATCCTAACTACCCCGCCGAAGAATACACCTACGGAGGCCGTAAATACTACATCAGCGGTATGAAAATCCGTGAGTTCGACGGGCTTATCTCCAACTATTGCGCTCAGGGCATGCAGGTGATTATGTATATCGCCATCTGGACCACAAGCACTTACGACTCCAACATCAAACCGTTGCTGATTCATCCTGAGTGCAACGGAGGCTACCAACTAATGCCTAACACCACCTCGCCCGATGCCATCAATGCCTACGCGGCTATCATGACCTACCTCGCCGAGCGATACTCTCGAAGCGATGCCATGAGGGTCCACCACTGGGTGGCTCACAACGAGGTGAACGCTCAGGAAATCTGGTGCAACATGGGCTCTAACCAGCCGCAACTCTACTTCTCCGACACTTACATGAAGTCCATGCGTCTCATCTACAACATCACGCGGCAGTACGACCAGAACGCCGCTACCATGACTTGCTTCGAACACAACTGGGCCGTAGCACAGAACAACGACGCCTCCTATGCCGCGGCTTCCATCTTGAGCGACATCAAGCGCTACTGCGCGGCAGAGGGCGACTTCTGGTGGGGACTGGGACATCACCCCTATCCCTACAACCTGAACGTGGCTCGATTCTGGGATTCCTCCATCGCCGATGCCGACGTCAATCACGTGAATTTCACCCAATCTACGCCTCAGGTCACGTTCTATAACCTGGAGGTTCTCCAAGACTGGGCCTACCGCACCGAAAATATGTATCAGGGCACCAAAAAGCGAGTAATCTACCTTTGTGAACAGGGGCTCAACACTCCCGACTACTCTGATGAATCTCTCACCAATCAGGCTGCCGGCGTGTGCTGGCTCTGGAAAAAGGTGAACGCTCTGAGCGCTATCGACGGTATCACATATTATGCGTGGCAAGACCACACCGGCGACGGTGCGCTACGCCTCGGGCTGCGCAAATACAGTGATTCGCCCTACAACAGCGAGCGCAAGCCGTCGTGGTTCGTATGGCAGGCTGCCGGAACCGACACCGAGGATGAAGTCTTTGCTCCATATCTCTCTGTCTGCGGACTCTCCGACTGGAGCCAGGTATTGCATTAATTAACCAAAATTCTGATTATTAGCACAACTCATGAAATCATTCAAATTGCTCCTTAGCACAAGCCTCATCTTCGCTATAACTCTCGCTATGGCCGCATGTAATGACAACAAACTCCTTCCACCGGAAGAAGAGGATATCAATAGCATCGCTCGTGCCGAGGGGGTCTCGTCCACACCGCTGTCGGTTATCACCAGCATGACTCAGCAGCAAGCCACCGTCACAAAGACCACCGAAGATGGTTACACTGTGTGGAACTGCACCACCACAGGAACCGACCCGCGTGTCTATTTCACCACCGCCAGCCGCAACCTGGCCATTCCGCAGAACCAGTGCATCCTCTCATTTGAGTACAAGACCACTACCGGCATCGATGGCGCCCTGCAGTTCTTCTTCGGTAAAGTGCGCTACAACTATTCCTCCTATTCGGCCTATTTCACTAACTCCGACATGGAATCGCAGTCTATCAGGTTCTTCGGCTACGACAAGGTGGTCAGCGATTGGACCAAGGTGGAAATCAACGTGACCGAGCACCGCGCCTTCTGCAACAACTGGGGGGTCAGCACCCCGGGAACCATGTACTACTGGTCAATATGGATGGACCTCGGCATATCCTCAGGCAAGAACTTCAAGATTCGCAACATGCAGTTCCGCTCTCTCACCGCCGAGGAGCAGGCTATTCAAGAGGAAAAAGACCGATTCGAAGCCGACAAACTGGCTTTCATCGACCGTGTCAACAACTATCTGGACACGTCGTTCTCCTCTGACGTGCAGAACGTCAAAGTCACAACCGACGAGGTGATTGTCACGGGCAATGCCGTCGGCTCCGGCCGATTCGCTCTTGCCGAAATCACGCCATACGAGGACGTGACCGAGTTTGAGACGTTCCCTCACATCACCGCCATACGCAGCAGTCAGTTCAGCATTCGCCTCTCTCGGTACGTGGAGCGCGACGGCTTCAACTACGACCGCCTCTTCTCCAAGTGGGCCATAATCAGTCTTGAAGACGACAAGCAGACGCTCGCTTCTCACGCCCGCTATGCCGACGAGGTCGCCGCTAAACGCTCTCCTTCGCCATTGCTGGCTCCAAGAAACAAGAAAGGTGTGCTGGGTATGGGAATACACAAAGTGGATGGTGTAACCAACGACTACGATGAGTTCAATTGTGGAATCAGTACCGTGAGCTGCCACATCAACCAATGGCTTATGACTAAGCCCATTGCCACTACATTCACCGGTGTTTCTCCTCAGCCGGCTATTGAGCATAAATACGGTGGAAAGACTTACTACATAAGTGGCGCGGCGGTGGCCGATAACGACATAAAACTGAAGACCATGAACCAGAGGGGTGATTTGGTCTTCACTTACATCGAAATCTGGCCCACCGGCTCCACCAGCCAGACATTCGACCCCGACATCACACCCATCATCTATCACCCGGAACGTGACGGCGGAAACCAACTGTTCCCCAATCTCACCACACCCGAAGCGTTTAACGCCTACGCCGCTTTCCTCGAATTCTTCGCCGACCGATACACCCAGGACGGCCAACGAATTCACCACTGGGTCGCCTACAACGAGGTGAACGCTCCAAGTTCGTGGGCTAACATGGGCCAGAGCCAGCCGGAAATGTATTTCACCGACGCCTATATGAAGTCTCTGCACTTCATCTACAACGTCGTCCGCCAGTACGACCAGAACGCTTCCGTCTCACCTTGCTTCACTCACAACTGGACCCTAGCCAAAGACGGTGAGAACGAATACGCCGCTGTGTCTATGATTAGCAACATCAAGCGATACGAAGCCGCCGAGGGTGAAATCTTCTGGGGTATTTGCCATCATCCCTACCCCGTAACCAGCGCCCCCGACTTCTGGAACTACGACCCGTCGTACGTCAACTTCACACAAAGCACTCCTTATATCACTTTCTACAACCTGGAAGTGCTTGCCGACTGGGCTAACAACCCCGAGAACTACTACCACGGACAGAAACGCCCCATCTACCTGCTCGAGCAAGGTGTCAATAGTCGCTCCAACAGTGCCGCCGACCAGCATCTGCAGGCTGCCGGTGTGGCCTGGGTATGGAAAAAGGTGAATGCTATCGACGGTATCGACGGTATCGCTTACTACGCATGGGTGGACGGTAACGACGGCACGCTCATGCTGGGTCTCAGGCGAGACGCAACCAACGGATATGCCAAGAAGGAATCATGGAATGTATGGAAAGCCGCAGCCTCCGATTCCGAAGACGAGGTCTTCCAGCAATATCTCTCTGTGTGCGGACTCTCCGACTGGTCACAAGTCCTTCACTAAAAAACCATCACCCCCACATAATCCGCGAGCCGCACCGGTTAACATTCCGATGCGGCTCACGGCAACCGCATCAAAATTTGAGATTGCCGATTAGTTCTTTCAAGTAATCTT
>CALAVE010000021.1 GCA_937892215.1 uncultured Porphyromonadaceae bacterium | reverse complement strand
AGACGGTTGATTTGCAAAGAGGGTGAGCCATAACTGAATTATGACACACCCTCTTGTAATTAACTAGTTATATCAGTCTATTAAAACTACTCCTCTACGGCTGCCTGCGCGGCGGCTACGCGTGCGATGGGCACTCGGTAAGGACTACACGACACGTAGTTCATGTTCAGTTTAGCACAGAACTTAACCGAACTGGGCTCGCCTCCGTGTTCGCCACAGATACCCACATCCAGGTCGTGCTTCGTCTGACGTCCCTTCTTAGTACCCATTTCCACGAGTTGTCCAACGCCTTCCTGGTCGAGAACTGCGAACGGATCAACCTTGAGTATGCCGAGTTCTTTGTACTTGCCAAGGAACTTGGGAGCATCGTCGCGAGAGTAACCGAACGTCATCTGAGTAAGGTCGTTAGTACCGAACGAGAAGAAGTCGGCAACCGTAGCAATCTGGTCGGCAACGAGGGCAGCGCGAGGCACTTCAATCATTGTACCAATCTTGTAGGCTACAGTAGCTCCGCGCTCTGCGAACACTTGCTTAGCAGTGCGGTTAATGATGTCGGCTTGCATCTGGATTTCCTTGAGAACACCTACCAGCGGCACCATAATCTTAGGATGAACGTCGATGCCACGAGCCTTGCAGTTGAGAGCGGCTTCGATGATGGCACGAGCCTGCATTTCAGTGATTTCGGGATAGGTTGTGCCGAGTCGGCATCCACGGTGACCGAGCATGGGGTTGAACTCCTCAAGGCTGTCGCAAACTTGTTTCACCTTCTCAACGGTGATGCCAAGTTCTTCGGCCAGTTCCTTCTGAGTGGCAAGCTGATGAGGAACGAACTCGTGCAATGGCGGGTCGAGCAGGCGGATGGTAACCTCCAGTCCGTCCATAGCCTCGAATATGCCTTCGAAGTCACCTCTCTGCAGCGGCAGTAGTTTGCCAAGGGCAACTCTTCTGCTGGGCTCGTCGGAAGCGATAATCATCTCGCGCATAGCTTTGATGCGGTCGCCCTCGAAGAACATGTGCTCGGTGCGGCACAAGCCGATTCCGCGAGCGCCGAACTTACGAGCCACCTTGGCATCGCGAGGAGAGTCGGCGTTGGTGTAAACCAGCATCTTGGTGTATTTGTCGGCCAGTTTAAGGATTGCGGCGAAATCACCCGACATATCGGCATCAACAGTGGATACCAGTCCGTCGTAAACTTCTCCGGTGGAGCCGTTGATAGAGATCCAGTCACCTTCCTTGTAAACCTTGCCACCCATTTCCACTGTGCGTGCCTTGTAGTCGACCTTAATTTCACCTGCACCGGAAACGCAGCACTTGCCCATACCGCGGGCCACCACTGCAGCGTGCGATGTCATACCGCCACGGGCTGTGAGAATACCTTGAGCCACCGACATTCCGCGGAGGTCTTCGGGCGAAGTCTCCAGACGAACCATGATGACTTTCTTATTTCGCGATGCCCATTCCTCGGCGTCGTCGGCAAAGAATACGATGCGACCTGTAGCGGCACCCGGAGAAGCGGGAAGCCCCTTAGCCACAACCTTTGCGTGAGCAACAGCCGACTTGTCGAATACGGGGTGTAGAAGCTCGTCGAGTTTTTCCGGCTCCATGCGCTTGAGCACGGTGGGCTCGTCGATAGCGCCTTCGCGAAGCAGGTCCATGGCAATCTTCACCATAGCGGCACCAGTGCGCTTTCCGTTACGAGTCTGGAGCAGCCAGAGTTTGCCGTTCTGGATGGTGAATTCCATGTCTTGCATGTCGTGGTAGTGCTCCTCGAGGCGCTGCTGAATCTCAACTAACTGAGCCGCGCACTCGGGCATAGACTCCTCGAGAGAGGGATATTTAGCCTTTCTTTCTTCTTCGGTGATGCCCTGAAGTTTAGCCCAACGACGGCTACCTTCGGTCATGATTTGTTGCGGCGTGCGAACACCGGCCACAACGTCCTCGCCCTGTGCGTTGATGAGGTACTCACCGTTGAACAGACGCTCGCCTGTGGCAGCGTCGCGAGAGAATGCCACACCGGTAGCGGAGGTGTTACCCATGTTGCCATAAACCATAGCCTGAACATTGACTGCAGTTCCGTACTCTTCAGGAATCTGGTTCATGCGACGGTAGAGGATAGCGCGCTCGTTATTCCAACTGTCGAACACAGCGTAGATTGCGCCCCAAAGCTGATCCCATGCGTTGGTTGGGAATTCTTTGCCGGTGCCATCGAGAACGGCTTTCTTGAAGCGAACGACCAGGGTTTTCAGATCATCAACGTCGAGTTCTGTGTCGAACTTAACGCCCTTTGCCTCTTTAACTTCCTCGATGATAGCCTCGAACGGGTCAATATCGGTTTTGCTCTTAGGCTTCATGCCAAGAACCACGTCGCCATACATCTGAACGAAGCGGCGGTAGCTGTCCCAAGCGAAACGAGGGTTGCCGCTCTTTGCAGCAAGCGTCTCGGCGACTTCGTCGTTGATACCCAGGTTCAGCACGGTGTCCATCATACCAGGCATTGAAACCGGAGCACCGGAACGAACCGAAACCAGCTGAGGATTCGATGGGTCGTTGAACTTGTTGCCTGTCAGATTCTCAATGTGCTGGATTGATTTCACCACATCGTCCTTAATGAGTTGCACCACAGCTTCGCGTCCCTGCTGGTTGTAGAGCGTGCAAACTTCGGTGGTGATAGTGAAGCCCGGAGGTACGGGAACACCAATTAAGTTCATCTCGGCAAGGTTTGCGCCTTTTCCGCCGAGGAGATCTCTCATGTCGGCACGACCTTCTGCTTTGCCGTTACCGAATGTGTAAATTGTTTTCATATAGAAACTTAATTTATGATTAAAAAATGTATTTCAGATGAATCTGTAAATTTTGTGCAAAGATAGCAAAAATATAGTGAAATCACAACACCTTTATACTGCTAAAAACGCTAAAATAGCATAAATTCATCTTTCTTTACAATCGGTTCGCAACTATGCCTAACAAGTTATTAAATATAGTTTTATCCGCCGCCAATCGGCTACTTAGCGGTCGGGACATTTGTATTAATATCGGAATTGTATTAATTTTGCACAAAAATCAGAAATAGTGAGCAAGAAGAAACCACTACCCGTAGTTGAAGGGCTTGAAATAACCGGCGTTGCCGCCGAAGGCAAAAGTTTGGCCAGGTGGAACGACCTGGTGGTGTTTATACCATACGGCGCTCCAGGCGATGTGGCCGATGTGCGCATCACCCGCAAGAAACATAGCTATGCCGAGGGTGTGATAGAACGCTTGGTGAAGCCGTCGGATTTGCGAGTGGCTCCATTCTGCTCCCATTTTGGCATTTGCGGAGGTTGCAAGTGGCAGCATCTTCCGTATGAATATCAACTTACCTGCAAACGCCAGCAAGTGGTGGATGTACTGGAGCGCATAGCCAAGGTGGAGTTGCCAGAGATAAACCAGACACTAGGCTCAGAAAAGACTATCCACTACAGGAACAAACTGGAGTTCACATTTTCCAATAAAAGTTGGCTCACACGTGAGCAGATGGAAAGCGACTCGGTGTTCGACGACAGGGACGCTGCCGGATTCCATATTCCGGGGGCATTCGACAAGGTGCTTGACATCAGCAATTGCTATCTGCAGGACGACATAAACAATGAAATGCGACTTTTTGTGAAGGCTCACGCAAAGCAGATGGGTTATTCGTTCTACGACCTTCGTGCCCAGTCGGGGCTGATGCGTTCTATGGTGGTGAGAACGGCCAGTACCGGTGAAATAATGCTGACGGTTGTATTCGGTGAGGAGAATTCAGCGGCGATTGAAGAAATGATGCGAGCCATTGCGGAGAAGTTTCCTCAGATAACATCGCTATACTACGTGGTGAACCTCAAGGTCAACGATTCGCTCAATGACCAGGAATTTGTGCTGTTCAGAGGTAGGGAATATCTGGAGGAGCGCATGGAGGGGCTCACGTTCAGGGTTGGTCCGAAGTCGTTCTATCAGACTAATTCACGTCAGGCATATGAACTGTACAAAGTGGCTCGCCGCATGGCAGGGCTGACGGGCTCAGAGCTGGTGTATGACCTCTATACCGGCACTGGTACGATAGCGAATTTCGTATCAGGGAAAGCGCGTGCTGTAATTGGAATTGAGTATGTGCCAGAGGCAATAGAGGATGCCAAGTTAAATTCAGCCGTGAACGGGATAGAAAACACCGAATTCTATGCGGGAGATATGAAAAACGTACTGACTGATGCTTTTGTGGCTGAACATGGGCGGCCCGATGTTATAATCGTGGATCCCCCGAGGGCCGGTATGCATGCTGATGTGGTGAACGTGATACTTAACGCTCAGCCACAGAGGATAGTGTATGTGAGTTGTAATCCTGCCACGCAAGCGCGCGATATAGCCTTGCTCGACAGCAAATATCGCGTTACCGAGGTGCAACCGGTGGACATGTTCCCTCACACTCACCATGTGGAGAACGTGGTGGCCTTAGAGCGCCGATAGGTTGGAGTTATAGTAATAAGGATTATCGGTAACATCTTCTCCTACAAAAGGCGGAGTGTCATATTTGTAGCCGGACTCGGGGATTTCAATTTCGGCAATCACCATTCCCTCAAGTTTACCGTGGAATTCATCAACTTCCCACAGATTGCCCTTGTAATGAACAAGATAGCGAGTCTTGGATATGAATCCATGCTGGCATAATGCCAGCATGCACCGGGCATCGTCGATAGGCAGAGCGTACTCAAATTCGGCGCGAGTGTCGCCGGAGTTTTCGCCCTTGATGGTGATAAACGCGTTGTCGTCGGTTATTCGCACTCGAATCGTACACGCCTTGTCGCGAGAGAGGTATCCCTGAGTGATATTCAGGCTTTTAGTAGCCAGATTGCGGTAACCGTCGTTGATAACCAGATATTTGTGTTCAATCTCCAGAGCCATAGTGCTTAATCGATAAATCGCCGTGTCAAACCATTATAGTCCTCAATGCGTCGGTCGCGCAGGAATGGCCACCAACGCCTAACGTTCTCGCTCCGTGATAGACTTACATCCACAATTGTCTCAACTTCTTCGTTTACAGGAGCCGTGTAGAGCAATTCGCCTTGCGGGCCTGCGACAAAACTGCTTCCCCAGAATTGGATACCGGCAGTGCGTCCGCTCGGGTCGGGCTCGTGTCCGGTGCGGTTAACTGTAATTACAGGCAGCCCGTTGGCAACGGCATG
Source organism: uncultured Porphyromonadaceae bacterium (assembly GCA_937892215.1). Classification (GTDB taxonomy): domain Bacteria; phylum Bacteroidota; class Bacteroidia; order Bacteroidales; family Muribaculaceae; genus Sodaliphilus. The sequence goes on along the minus strand of CALAVE010000021.1, from coordinate 14,019 downwards.
TCCACGCTGAACCATCATCCAGGCGTCGCGTTGGCGAGATTTTTCATCATCGGAGTCACTGCTTTCATAACCGATGGCGGTGGGGTAGATGAGCAACTGCGCGCCCTTGAGAGCCATGAGGCGCGCGGCCTCGGGGTACCACTGGTCCCAGCACACGAGAACACCGAGTTTGCCGAGCGATGTTTCGATAGGCTCAAATCCCAAATCGCCCGGTGTGAAGTAGAACTTCTCGTAATAAGCGGGGTCGTCGGGGATGTGCATCTTGCGATACTTTCCGGCAATGCTGCCGTCGGAGTCGAAGACAACAGCGGTGTTATGATACAACCCTGTGGCACGCTTTTCAAATAGCGAAGTTACAAGAACCACACTACACTCTTTTGCCAGAGCGGAGTAATAATCAGTTACTTCACCGGGGATGGCAGAGGCCAAATCGAAGTTAGTCACATTTTCTTCTTGGCAGAAATAGAGAGAATCGTGAAGTTCTTGTAGCACAATTAGTTGAGCGCCTTGCGAAGCGAGCGCGCGTATTTTTTCGGTCAGTCGGCTTCGGTTTTCGCAAACCTGTGCCTTATTAGCTTGCTGGATAATACCTATTTTCATAATTGCAGAGAATTTTCAGTTAATTGCATTGTGGCGCAGTGAAGCGAACCGTGCTGCTGAATGAGCGGAACGCAGTCAATGCCTATTATTTCACGGTCGGCGAAAACCCGGCGTATGATGCTTATGGCCTCATCGTCGAGTTCCGGTTGCCTGTATGTGGGTACGAGAACGGCATCATTGATTATCAGGAAGTTTGCGTAAGTGGCAGGCAGTCTTAAACCGTCATTGTCAAAGACGGGGGCAGGCAGAGGCAGTGGGACCAGATTGTAATCTGCGCCACTTGCATCGGTGAAAGATGACAGTTCTTTTTCCATGCACATAAGCGGGGCAAAATGGCAGTCGGCCGAGTCATAGCACTTGTTGTAGAGAATGGTTCGGCCCGGAGCGAAACGAGCAAGAGTGTCGATGTGCCCATCGGTATCATCGCCCATTAGGTGTCCGTTTTCGAGCCAAAGTATCTTTTTGCATCCCAGGGTGTTAATTAAACACCCTTCAAGTATTTGTTTAGAAAGCGTATCATTGCGATTAGGAGCAAGAAGGCATTGAGAAGTAGTCATCAGAGTGCCGTTGCCGTCAGTTTCGATGGAACCACCTTCCAGTACAATATTCAAGTGATTCTCAAGCGGAGTTTTGAAAGTATTCTGCTGTGCCAACCTGCGGCACACCAAATTGTCGTGATTAGCGGCAAATTTCATGCCCCAAGCGTTGAACCGGAAATCCAGAAGAACCGGTGCTCCGTTGACCGAGACTGAAAGCGGGCCGTAGTCACGCGTCCACGTGTCGTTAGTTGGAATCTGAAAATAATGAATTCGGCTTTGGTCGAGGTGAGACAGCAGGCGAGCCGCCTCAGAAGGTTCCGGACTGACGATTAATAAATGTTCATGTGGGATAATGGCTTCGGCCATTGCGAAATAAGTGCGTGTAACCTGGTCCAGCATGTAATTCCAGTCAGTACCAGGGTGTGGCCAAGCGAGCAATATGGCGTCCTGACGATGCCATTCAGGGATAAAAGCCCTGGAGTCTGCCGAGATGGCGCTATAGTTCATCGATTATGGCCTCCTCCCAAATAGAGTCACGCGATTCAATGATTTCATCCAGGTAGTCTTGGTAGCCAGTTTTGTAGTCATACCCACGTTCGTCGCACCAGTCTCGATAAGCCTGTTTCAGGTTCTTGTCGTTGGCAAGCATCCTCTCGAATTCACGGTCAACTTGATTTACACGGCTAAACTGGTCGAGCAGGGAATTTAGTATTTCTGAAATGTCATACATAAGCTATGAGATTTTCAAATAAATAGTTGTGTGTAATCCGGTGTAAAATTAATAAAAAACTTCTAAATGTCAAACAATAACATAAAAAAAACTGTGCTGGCCGTGAAACGCTTATGTGTATAGTTTAACCCGAATCGGTCATTAGGCCGACAAAAGGCGGTTTTAGAATGTCTATTTATGCCATAACAGTTTTCTTTCGGCATCTTACTTCAGAAATTGTCTCGCCATAGCCCGCTATGCCTTCGACAATCTCTTCGCAATCTTCCCAAAATAAAATCTGTTCTGACTTAAATCCTAATGACCGAATCGGGTTTAAGACAGAACAATCTAAACGAGTAGTTATCACGAAGTTTTATGTGAATTCATGTTGAAATGAAATGATAAATAGCGGCATGATTAATAAAAATTGGCTTGCATGGGAACGAATGTTGCACACCTTACGTAGTATTTTTGCACACGAGAAAGGGACACAGTATGGACAATTCTAAAAATACAGAAGACATGGAAAGAGCAATAGTGATTACCGACAGAGTGGTGAAACGCCTAATTAACATGCCACTTGAAGAGAGGAGGATAATGTTCAGTACGCTTGCAAGTGATGAGATACTGAAAGTGGATCGTGATGTGGTGTTAACTCCAGAACAGGAACTGATGTATCTTGTAATCCACGATAGCATTATGAGGGATTCAGAGCGCTGGTTTCAGTCGAGCCGTGATTCCTCCAATTAAAACAACTTATTTTTGTCAAAAATAAACTACCTTTGCAACATCTAAATAATAATTTCTATGTACAGGTTAATCGTTAATATATTGTTGGTGCTGTGCTTCGCCCTGCCTTCTCTGGCCGAGGATGTGCCATTGCGCATCGACAGCACTTTTTATTATGATGGGGTTCCCAAGGAGGTTCTTGCCGAAGTGGTGGAGACGTGGTTGCACAGCCGTCGCGACATGGCATGTGCATTTACCGAGACTCATGTGTATGATGACCGCATTGTGTTTACTGGGCCGAAAGACAGTTTTAAGGACTATGTGCGCATCAAACATCTCTTCCTTGCGGCTGCAAGCGACAATATGTATTACTCATTCCAGATTGCGGTCAGAGATGGTGTGGTGCGTGTGTGGTTTACTGATTTCTCATATAATAGTCCCAACCATCCGCAGTTTGTGCTTTGCGTTGATAAGCCGAAGATGAGTGCTGTCAGCAAACCGGTGTATAACCAAGCGATGAAGTTTGCCCTTAAACGCTACCCGGAGCGGATAGCCTCACTGCACGCCGCCCTCGATGAGGAGTTCAAAGAGCCTGAGCCACTTTGGCCCATCTTTTACCGCTAGCATATCGCCTCAGAAACCATCCATGCACGATGGTTTCTGAAAGTATGCTTTGTATGATAGTTTTGACCGATTAGCGTAGAAAGGCTGGGGCACTTTTGAGCCTCAGCCTTTGAGTTAATTGTCATCTCGGTCAGAGTCAGAGGTTGCTGAGTGCCGCCGCCGTTCGAGCCGCCAAGCGAGCATTGTTGAGCACCAACTGAATGTTAGCGGCAAGGCTGTCTCCGCCGGTTAGATCCTTAACTTTAGCCAGCAAGAATGGAGTTGTTTGCTTACCATGAATACCCTGTTTGTTGGCCTCTTCGATAGCCTCATTGATGGCTTCGTTGATCACATCAGCATCCATTGAATATTCCTCGGGGATGGGATTTGTCACAAGCATACCGCCGTGAAGGCCCATATCAAGTTTAGTCTTGAAAGCCAAAGCCAGTTCTTCAGGTGTATCTATCCTGTAGTCAACACCAAAGCCACTCTTACGAGTGTAGAATGCAGGTAGTTCTTCAGTTTGATATCCGATTACCGGAACACCCTTGGTCTCAAGATATTCGAGCGTAAGCCCCAGATCAAGAATAGACTTGGCGCCAGCGCATATCACCATTACAGGAGTCTGTGCCAGTTCTTCGAGGTCGGCAGAAATATCCATGGTGGTTTCGGCGCCACGATGTACTCCGCCGATACCGCCGGTAGCGAAAATGCGGATTCCAGCCATCGCGGCGATAATCATGGTTGTGGTAACAGTGGTGGCTCCATCCTCGCCACGAGCAATAAGCACGGGCAAGTCACGCCTGGAAGCCTTAATCACGTCCTGACCTTTCTTGCCAAGATATTCAATTTCCTCGGGGGTGCATCCAGCCTTGAGTTTGCCGCCAATAATGGCGATGGTGGCCGGGACGGCACCGTTTTCACGAATAGTTTGCTCCACACGCAGAGCAGTCTGCACGTTCTGCGGATAAGGCATTCCGTGCGAAATGATAGTAGATTCCAGTGCCACAACCGGCTTGCCGGCCTTGATGGCCGCCTGGACTTCAGCAGAAATAGATAAAAACTTGTTCATATAAAGTTAAAATTTTAGTTTTGAGATTTCGGGATTAACGGCTGAGTGTGACTGCAGCGTGGCATGAGCCGCGCGGAGTCCGAATCCTGCTGATTCACTGAAAGAGAGCCCATTGACAAAAGCATGTACCACACCGGCCAGGAATGCGTCGCCTGCACCGGTGGTGTTAATTACACTTGTGGGGATAGCCGGGATACGCTCACTGCTGAGAGCATCGCAACAAATCACCCCCTCGCCGCCAAGAGTGATAAAAACACGCTGAACACCCATTTTGAGCAGTACAGCAGCGGCATTGTCGATAGATGCGCAGTTGGTTATAGCCAGAGCCTCAGCCTGATTGAGTTTAAGAGTTAGCCAGCGTGGTGTGAGCGACTGTTGCAACGCATCCATGATTCTCATAGCCTTGCCAGTGCTGACAGCATCCACGAAAAGTGGAGCCTCACAAGACTGAAACAAATAGGATAGGGCAGAGACCGAGAGATTGGTGTCGGCTACAATTGCTGCCGCCTCGCTAATTCGGTCAATCCGGCCACGAAGAAAATCGGGTGTAATGGCCTTAATAATATCGGTGTCGGCAACAGCAGCCACCATATCGCCCGACTGGTCGTTGATGCAAAGGTACAGTCCATTGCGGTAATTGCTTATTCGCTCAGACAGCGACAAGTCGAGCGGAATAGATTGACAAAAGTTGTAGCACAGGTCGCCGAACACATCGTCACCAAACACAGAGATGAACTGCACATCATTGCCAAGCAGCGATAAATTGTGCGCTATGTTTCGAGCGACACCGCCATAACCGAGCGATACTTGCCCGGGAATAGAGTCAGCGTGGACAAAATTAGCGGTAAGGTCGGCGGAAATGTCAATGTTGGCTCCGCCTATTACGGATATTGTGTGGCGCATAGTTCTTAAAGTTTCTGCAAATTTACGAATAATTCATGAAATGCATATAAGAAACCGCACCACATATTTGCCTAAAATCATGGAAATCTTTCGTAGTTGGAGATAAATTTCGGTTAAGAGCATTGAAATTCGGGATTTTTATCTAAATTTGCATTGTATTATAGAAAAAAGTTAATTCATTAGGATTTGGAATGAGAACAAGGTTAGGAATTGCTCTGCAGGCAGTTTTGCTGCTGGTTGCAGTATCGTGTGGCAATGTGAATCAAGAATTGGAGCGAATGGTGCCCGACGATGCCACGGGAGTGGTGTGTGTGGATGTACCGCAGATACTGGAAAAATCGGGGATGATAAATGAGGGTAAACTCAGTTTTCCTGCCATTCTGAAGCGAGCCATAGATGAGACAGACGAGTCGTTCCTAAGCCAAACACTTGCCGACGTGGCAAAGTCCGGGATAGACATAGAAAGCAAGATATATCTGTTTTTCGCGAACAAGACGTTCAGCACAGTGCTGCTTGCATCGGTGGAGGACAACGAGAAAATGGAGAAAATGCTGGAGCGTCGATTAGACGTTAAATTCACGGACTATGAAGGAGTGCAATTAATCAAAAAAGACGGCACGGTGTACGCAATGCGAGATGGTATCCTGCTGATAGCCGAGCTCGGCAAGGATGTGGAATCAGAGAAAGCCGCAGGAATAGCCCGTTCCATTATGAGTCACAGTCAGAAAAGCATCTTTACAGACAATCAGGTGAAAGACTATTTCAGTAAGGGAAGGGCGATAAGCGCCTACCTGAAGCACGACGGGATGATGCGTATGCTCAAAAGTGCCACAGCTGCAGGCAAGACTGTGAGTAAGACATCACCGCTGGCTTTGTTTGCCGAGAGTGGGATTGACGCAGTGAAATTAGAGGTTGATATACTGGAAGATGAAGTGACGCTGACTGGAGATATAGTTACCGATGCCAAGAGTGATTACTCCCTGCTGATGAAGAAGGTGCTTACCGGAGCCGAAAATTCATTTCTGAAAGCCGTGCCGGTGAGCATGAAATACGTGGCGGTTGCAAGCGTCAAAGGAGCGGAAATACTGGAGTTGCCGCAAGTTCAGCAGCTTCTGAAGACAGTTAAGCGTGAGCCGTACATAGGACGTCTGGATTTTGAGGGTATGATAGAAAGCATAGATGGCCCGATAGCAGTTGCGGCATCGCCCGACGACACATTTGAGGGCGACTGGAACGGAGTGCTGGTGTTAAAATCGAGAGTTCCAGAACGCATAATCAGTTATGTGAGCAGATTTGCGGCTGCAATGGGACAAGCCCCACAGATAGTGAAAGGCGAATACCTGTATGAATACAATAACAAAGCCATTACAATGGGCCAGAAAGACGATGCCCTTTACATCAAGTTCCTCAACTATGAGCAGACCGAAGGTTATGCCGATGAGAACACTAAGGCTAAAGACTTCTTCGCGAAGTCACCTCTCGGAATATTTGCGCAATTGGGGAAGGGGAGCGATGCCGCTATTGTGACCGCCGGACTTGAATCGCCCGTGGTGTTAAAAGCGATGTTTAAGCCGAATGACGAGAGCTCTAATCCCGCATTATTGCTCATTAAGACGCTATGCGAACTGAAGCCGATGAAAAAATTCAGCGAGACCGGCGACGATGACGCTATCGACTACACCGAAGATGGCGCAATAGATGAATTGCACCCAGTGGCGTTATAGTTAAAAGGTCCCAAATTATTGCAGATTTGCAGGTCAGAAGAGCGATTTTGCTTCTTCTACAGCATTAAGTTTGCCCACGTCAATCCACTTGTAGTCATAGGCCGGCTCATAGGCAATGATGTGAGTGCGGGAACAGTTCCCGATATAAAAAGGAACAAGGGAGAATACCTTTTCATCGTTAGCATATTTCTTGAGCAGAGGGAAAATTTCGGGCGAAATCACATGAATTCCCCCGAAAGCAAGTCGCCTAAAAGCGTCGGCATCAATGCCGGCAGGCAATACATCGCCAGTCTTGACATTGGTCCATCCGCAGAGACGGCTACTGTCGTTGAAAAGGAAATAACGAGAAGTAACCCTGTCTTTCACAAGGAGAGAGGCAAGCGCACCAGACCTGATGTGCTGATTGTACATTTGCTCCAAGTTAACGGTGGAAAGGATATCAACGTTGTGGAGTAGAAAAGGCTCGTTACCATCTAAAAAAGGTCGGGCATTAAGGACACCGCCACCAGTGTCGAGCAACAGGTCACGCTCGTCACTAATGACGATATTAATGCCGAAATTATGATTCCGGCGAAGGAAATCAATTATGAGGTCGGCAAAATGATGTACGTTAACCACAATATCGCAAAAACCGGCGTTGCGAAGATTCACAATCACCCTTTCAAGAAGAGTAACGCCATTAATCTCTACCAAAGCCTTAGGCTTGTCGGATGTGAGAGGCCTGAGCCGAGTACCCAGCCCTGCCGCAAAAATCATTGCTTTCATTTACGGAAGGTTTTTTAGTGACTGATACTCAGGTGTTGTGAGGGTTGAACACCTGTTCAATGTTCTGCTCGCGGTGGATAAGCTCAACTTTCACGTTGAAGGCCTTATTGATGTGCTCGGCCATGTGCTGCGCGCAATAGACAGAGCGGTGCTGGCCACCGGTGCAGCCGAAACAAACCATAAGATTAGTGAAGCCACGTTCGATGTAGCGCTTAACCGAGGCATCCACAAGCGAATAGGCATGCTCAAGGTATGTGAGAATCTCGCCGTCGTCTTCAAGGAACTTTATAACAGGCTGGTCGAGGCCGATATACGGTTTGTAGCGGTCGTATTTACCGGGATTGTTAACGGCGCGACAATCGAAAACGAAGCCGCCGCCGTTGCCCGACGAGTCGTTAGGAATCCCTTTCTTATAGGCAAAACTCATGACACGAACCGTAAGCGCCCGCTTTTGCAGCCCATCGGTGAACTGAGAAAGAGATACCAGACTGTTAAGAACCTCGTTAAGATAGGGATACTCAACGTAGGGCGTCTTGAGCAAATCACGCAGATTGTTGATAGCGAAAGGGACGCTCTGCATGAAATGCGGCTTTTTCTCAAAGTAACCGCGGAAACCGTAAGCGCCCAGCACCTGCAGAGTGCGGAAGAGCACAAAGTGGCGCAACTGCGAGCGGAAGTAGTCCTTATTCACCGGTTTGTACTCACGCAGAGCTTTGACGTATTCCTCGATAAGTTCCTGGCGGAGACTATTGGGGAAATTGGCCTTGGCTTGCCACAGGAAGGAAGCCACGTCGTAATAGAACGGGCCTTTGCGTCCACCCTGGAAGTCGATAAACCACGGTTCGCCGTCCTTGATCATGACGTTTCTGGACTGGAAATCGCGATACATAAACGTTGCTGAACTGCTTCGAAGCAGCACGTCGGCAAGTTTCTGGAAATCATCCTCGAGTTTGTCCTCGTCGAACTCAAGGCCTGTTGCTTTTAGGAAGCAGTATTTGAAATAGTTCAGGTCCCAAAGGATGGAACGGCGATTAAACTCGGCGGCGGGGTAGCACACGGAGAAGTCCATTCCATCGGCGCCGGCGAACTGGAACTGGCACAACTGGCGGATGCTCTTAATGAGTAACTGTTTCTCGTCGTCACTGAAAACACGAGTCTGACGCCCTTTCTCAATAGCCTTGAAAAGGCTGTTGTCGCCCAGGTCCTCCTGGATGTAGGCCATGGAATCGGGGGCTTGAGCCAGGACGCGAGGCACGTTAAGCCCCTTTTCGCTGAAATGCCGGTCCATGTAGAGGAATGCCAAGTTTTCTTCCTTACATTCACCCAGTACACCGATAATGGACTGCTCGCCGGCAAGGCGGAAATATCGCCTGTTGGAGCCGGATGCCGGCAATTCGTCTATGGTCTGCGGCTCAGAGCCAACATATTGCTTATATAATTCTGAAAGTATGTTAGGTGACATGATGATAGAATTTTAGAATTCTGAAGTAAAATGGAACTTAATCTTAGGGAAATCTTCCTGCGCCATCTGCAACACATAGCCGGAGTCGGCGAGGAAGACGTCGCGGCCGTCCTTGTCGAGAGCCATGAACTGCTGCTTGCGTCGCTTGAATGCTTGGAGCGCCTCGTCGTCGTCGCTCTGAATCCAGCAAGCCTTGTAGAGATGTAGCGGTTCCCAGCGGCACGAAGCGCCGTATTCGTGGAGCAGACGATACTGAATCACTTCAAACTGAAGTTGACCTACAGTACCAATGATTTTACGATTATTGAACTGATTAACGAAGAGTTGGGCCACACCTTCGCCCATGAGTTGCTCAATGCCCTTATTGAGTTGCTTGGTTTTCATGGGGTCGGTGTTCTCAATGTACTTGAACATTTCAGGGGAGAAACTGGGCAGTCCCTTGAAATGCAACATTTCGCCCTCGGTAAGAGTGTCGCCAATCTTGAAAATGCCGCTGTCGGGGAGACCTATGACATCGCCCGGGAAGGCTTCGTCCACGATATCCTTTTTCTGCGCCATGAAGGCAGTGGGTGCAGAGAAGCGGTAAGTCTTGCCGGAACGGACGTGCAGATAAGTGCTGTTGCGCCGGAACACGCCAGAGCAGATTTTGACGAATGCGATGCAACTGCGGTGATTGGGGTCCATGTTTGCCTGAATCTTGAACACGAAACCGGTGAATTTCTCTTCTTGTGGCTCAACGACGCGCTCTTGCGCATGGATGGCGCGAGGAGATGGGGCGATGCGAATGAAGCAATCGAGCAATTCTTTGACACCAAAAGTGTTAAGCGCTGAGCCGAAGAATACCGGAGCCACTTGCCCCTGGAGATATTCGTCGTCGTTGAACTCAGGATATACTCCCGAAATCAGTTCGATGTCGTCGCGGAGTTTCCGTGCATCATCAGCGCCAACGGTGCGGTCTATTTCAGGGTCGTTGATGTCGGTAATTTCCACGCGGTCGGTTACACGCTGCTTGTCGGGCTGGAAAAGGCTGATGGAATTCTCGTAGATATTATAAACGCCTTTGAACTTGGCACCGATGTTGATGGGCCAGGAGAGCGGGCGGACGCTGATTTTCAGTTCCTGCTCCAGTTCATCGAGAATGTCGAACGGGTCGCGGCCTTCGCGATCCAGTTTGTTAACAAAGATGATAACAGGAGTGTTCCTCATGCGGCAGACCTCCATGAGTTTGCGAGTCTGCAACTCCACACCCTTAGCCACGTCAACGACGATGATTACGCTGTCAACGGCAGTGAGAGTTCTGTAGGTGTCCTCGGCAAAGTCCTGGTGTCCCGGGGTATCGAGGATATTGATTTTATAATCTTTGTAATTAAAGCCCATCACTGAGGTGGCGACAGAGATACCCCTTTGCTTTTCAATCTCCATCCAGTCGCTGGTGGCGGTTTTCTTTATTTTATTAGATTTCACGGCACCGGCAACATGGATAGCTCCACCGAAGAGAAGTAATTTCTCAGTGAGAGTGGTTTTACCGGCGTCGGGGTGAGAAATGATGGCAAACGTGCGCCGTTTCAGTATTTCGTTAGTTAGTTCAGACACGATAAAAAAGTGATTTAATTGTTCAGGATGCGCTTAATGCAATGCGCGAGGCTTTGCTCCCAGTGAGGAACGGTCAGGCCAAAGGTGGCCTTGATTTTAGCCTTGTCGAAGACGCTGTAGGATGGGCGGCGTGCAAGCGTGAAGAACTCGCTGGAGCGACATGGCAGCACGTTACAAGAAGTGATGCCGGCCAGGCGGTGGATAGCCAAGGTGAAGTCGTACCAGGAAATGGCGCCTTCGTCAGAGAAATGGTAAATGCCCGGTTTCCAGTCGGCGCAAATGATGGAGGCAATGGCTTGTGCCAGATCGAGAGCATAAGTGGGGGAGCCAACTTGGTCGAAGACCACGTTAAGTTCGGAGCGCGACCGTCCCAGTTCAATCATGGTCTTGACAAAATTCTTGCCATAGGGAGAATAGAGCCAAGCGGTGCGAATGACGATTGCATCTGGGCAGACAGCGAAAAGGCGCTGCTCACCTTCGAGCTTGGTTTTTCCATAGACCGAGACAGGTCTGGTGGCCAGGTCTTCGGTGTAAGGAGTGCAGGCATTACCGTCGAAAACGTAGTCGGTGGAGATGCTGATGATACGGGCATTATGCTTGGCGGCGGCACGCCCCAGCGATTCCACGCCATCGGCATTTATTGCTCGGCAAAGGTCTTGGTTTTCCTCGGCCTTATCCACAGCAGTATATGCGGCGCAATTAATAATCAGTTGAATCTTGTTCTCAGCAACAAAGCGGTCAACAGCCTCTTCGTCGCAGATGTCGAGCGAGTCCACATCGGTGAGGAACAAGATGTAGTCACTGTTTCCGGACAGGACGTTTTTCAGTTCTGTGCCGAGTTGTCCGTTAGCGCCGGTTATCAGAATGTTCTTTATTGAGTTCATAACAAATTAATTATGATTAATATTCTTCATCGTTCCCGAAAAGGGGAGTCTTTTCATCTTTCAGGTAGAGTGCGGAAAGAGTTCCGAGGAACTGGGAAATCTGCGAGACAGCGAGTAACGTGTCGGGAGAAATTTCCTCGCCTTTCAGTTTCAGCATCAGAGTGCCGTAGAGAGCGTTAAAGCAAGTCTCGATCTCTCCTGTGCGTTCATCGTCGCCGGCCTTGGCGCGCAGTTCCACAATCAGCGGCAGAGTGCGGTAATAGAGTGACTCATACTGCTGGAACTTGTGTGAGTTGAGGAGCTGGATGTGCAGGTCGGTGAGACGGATGATGGTGTTATTATTGATTTGCAGGTGCCCGGTCTGCTTCTTGTCTTCGATCTGCATCATCTTGATGAGCGACTCGTACCAGTCGCGAATTTGCGCCTTAGTGGAGTCGTCCACGCGGTACTGGTCGATGATGTTGGCTTGAATGAGGTCGATGTCGAGATTGAAAGCACGTATGATATCTTCCACTTGCCACATGTAGAGCAAGTATTCAGCAATGTTTTCTTTTCGTTTGGCTTGAGCAATAATCATAATTCAAGTTAATTTTTAGGCTTCACCTTAACCGAATTTGCTGATGTTGCGGAGCATCTGCTCGTTGATTATCTTGATTCTGCGTCCGTCGATGGTGATGATGCGCTCCTGTGCGAAGTTGGACAGGGTGCGGATGGCGTTGGACGTGGTCATGTTGGAGAGGTTGGCGATGTCCTCGCGAGCCATGTAGATTTTCAGAGTCTGTCCGTCGTCCTCGAAGCCGTAACTTTCGCGCAACAGGATGAGCGCTTCGGCCAGACGTCCTCGAATGTGTTTCTGCGTGAGAGTCACAATCTTGGTGTCGGAGCCACCCAGGTGCTTGGAAAGTTCGCGAATAAAGAACCATGCGAGCGAGTTGTTGTTGTCGATAAGGTCTTTTACGATGCTCATCTCGATGGTGCCGATGGTGGAGGGCTCGAATGCGGCAGCGCTGGACACATAGGGTTCCTCGGCGAAAAATGCGCGGTAGCCGAAATACTGGATGGGGCGGTAGAGGCGCAGAATTTGCTGCCGGCCGCCCATTCCGTCCTTGAACAACTTCACTTTTCCCTTGAGAAGGCACCACAGGTAGATGGGTTCGTCGCGCTCAGCGTAAATCAACTGGTTTTTTTTGAAATTATGGATGACGAAATTGTCGGCAATAAGACGCTTCTCATCATGGTTGAGAATACCCCAAATTGCTGACAAGTCTTCACTGATAATCTTTTCAAGAGTGCTCTTGGTGCTCATAATATTTCAAGCAAAAAGTGTTACAAAGTATTGTTAAAAGGCAAATTTACAAATTTTCGTGGAAACAGACGAATAAATGACGTTAAAAAAGGTAATGGCCTGTGCTAAACGTTGGATTTGAGGCTCGATTTGAGGTCGGATTTAGGATGAAAATAATGCTGTTTTCTGTGTAAGGCGATGTGGATAACCGGCAGAGTGGCAGGGAGAGGCAAGGATTTACCGCCTGTGACTTTTTGATGGGGTGGATGTGGTGGAGTGGGGTGAATAGAGGGCTGATCGGAAAGTAGAAAATGGCATTGACAGGAGGGGCGGAATGTAGTAATTTTGCAGTGCGAGACGTGATGAAGAGTCACCGATTCGGCGAGGCGATGACCCATGCCGTTTGCATGGCGAGTAACCCGGACGTGACTGAATTGAGCACCACCACGAGTAGCACCTTATTCCGGCGGCTCCAAGAGATAACCAAGGCTCTTACAATGCGCCGCCTCGGGTGAAAAGAGAAGGCCTGACGCTCAATAAGGCGTTTGATTTTCACCTCCAGCCGCCGGGATAAGTTTTACTCCGACCCGCTCAAATCGGAGAGAGATGTGCCACAGGGCACACGGCGATTGTCAGGCGGACAAAGCCGATAAAAAGAAACATGTTGTGAAAAAGTCCCTGAAATAGTCAGATGCAAGAGAGATAGCCCTTAGTGAAAGCATCGGGATAGAGAAAACGAGATTCGCGGTCGGAGAATTCAACAATCAAGTATTTCTCGTCGAGTGACACGATGCGGCCTTGACCAAAACTCTTGTGAATCACAAAGTCGCCAACCTTCAGATTCTGCCACGGACAATCGGTAGAAGCAGCTGAGGGTTCGGGGAGATGGGCAGGGATAGGTTCGTGAAGAGGATTTATCACTGACGCAGATTCAACTACCTGAGGAATCTGAACCTCAGCAGAGGCCAGCTCCGGCAGAGGATTCACAATGGACGTGTCGATAACAGTATCCCATGCGCCGACCAGAGTACCAGAGTGAGTGCTTAAGCCAGTGTATTCGAGAGAAGAGTCCTCGTAGCGTTTAAACTTATAGACGGCATCATTCATGAGGTCACGGTTAAAAACACCCAGACTTACAAGAAGACTGAAAT
>CALAVE010000020.1 GCA_937892215.1 uncultured Porphyromonadaceae bacterium | reverse complement strand
GCGACCTGACACCACCCTCTTTCTCACCTACATCACTCCAAATTTCGGAAGAGGCTTGTTTGTTCTATTTGGTCTGCTATCTGTTGAATATGCCATTGGTCATAATTGAATGTGCCTCCGCTCATGATTAGTCCTCCTATATTTTTAATCTTCCCAAGCCCCAGTCATGAGACATGGGGAGATTCATTGTTAAATCTATTTTACTCAATTATATAAGCCTTGCTCATGTGAACTTGCTTCACCAGGGCAGTGCAGAATTTATTGACTTCCTTGTTGAAGGTTTTCTGCTCGCATTTGTCGAGCGCATCAAACTCGCCGCCGTGCTCCTTGAGGAAATCGGCAAGCACGTCCTTCGAGAATAGTCCCATGACTTTGCCGAAGTCTTTAGGGAAATGGACTTCGCCGATGTGACTCACCACGTTGGCGAGACGGTTCTCGGTGACGTATGCCTCAGCTTCAACGATCAGCGACTTCAGTTCATCACTGAAAGGAACTGGCTCGGCAAAGAGCTTGTTGCGTTTCTTCACGCCCTTTTTCTCTGCGAAACGCTCGTTCTTGTTCTTGATGAGAACCCTCGAACCATTCATAAGGTAGCAAGGCATCACAGGACGTATTACCACACCCTCACAGATGTTGTCGTCGATGGCTGGCAAGCCAAGCCACTCGGCAATCTTACTCTGAAAAGCGTTCGGATGCTTCAGACACTCGTTGAGCGAACCGCGGAACAATGTCTTTGCATAGAAGAAACCGCTGGTTTCAAAAAGCTTATTCACCTCGTCAACTGGCAGGTATCGACCATCGTTTTCGGTAAAGACATAGATGTCGAAACCATAGAACTCGTGTCCAGGGCAGTAGCAAACGCCCTTTTGAATCAGCGACATCTTTGGCTCGCGTTTCACCTCGTTGTGAGGGTAGAGACCGCCAAACATTTCGCCGAATACTGAGATTGCAGTTGCCTCTGGAATCTTGGCCTTCACAATGCTAAAAAGGTCAAACACTCGCTCTTTGTAGCGATATAGCAGTTCCTGGTAATCGTAGAACTGCTCGCCATCTGTAAGCATTGAAGTCCTTTTGGCGAACTTCACCTCGGTTCCGTCGCACAGAAAACTGGTGTTTGCACCATGCACTTTCTCCTGCACGACCCATTCCATGTAGGGTAGCACTTGAGCCACCACGTTCTCCATGAACTCGCGGCTGAACGAGTTCTCAATGGAGCTGTACTTCTTGAATTCAATCATTTTCTTGTCGTTTTGTGCGCCACAGTGGACGCGGTTAATAATATATATGTTTTGGAAGTGCCTCAGGCCAAAGACGATGAGGAGAAGTGGTGGCTGGTGGTAAGTCAGTCTTCATCGTACTGTGATAGGCACAAAAGAAAAGTGGTTGGGAAGTATTCTTTTGCCTTGACTTCCCAACCACTCTGTGTTGTATCTCGTGACGATTATGCGTCAACTTACAGGTCGACCTAAGTCGCCTAGCATAATCTGGGAAGTCTTGAAGCTATCGGGCGCAAAAATACCTGTCGAGAGCATACGGCGATAGCCTTCAAAGCACCATGTGCTTTGACTACGTCCATTCTTTAATATGTCAATTCTCTGTTTCTGCATTTCTGCGTTTTTTAATCTTGTTTCTCGAAAAGCGGCT
Source organism: uncultured Porphyromonadaceae bacterium (assembly GCA_937892215.1). Taxonomy (GTDB): domain Bacteria; phylum Bacteroidota; class Bacteroidia; order Bacteroidales; family Muribaculaceae; genus Sodaliphilus. Next base: position 28,589 of record CALAVE010000020.1, on the reverse strand, counting down.
GCAAAATTACAATCTTTTCTCAGTCCCGCCAAATAATTTCGAAACATTTTTTTCGGTTGTAATTGCCTTATACACAAAGTGTATAAAAAGTTTGTCCCGATTTCCGCTGGCAAAGGTACAACACCTGACCGCAACCTATTTGCGTAGCGGGAGAGATTATTATCAATCGTTGCCGATTTGGTTTAGGAAAATGGTGCCTTTGGGGGTGAGGCGGTAGCGCTGCCGGGGGTGACGCGGGCTATTGGGGTAGAGCATTGTCACCAATCCGGAGTCGATGGCCGGGGTCAGGTAATTATACAGGAATGTTGGGCGGTGTTTCAGCCCCACAGCCTTCATCATCTCAGTAATTTTCAGCTCTTTATCGCCAATCGCTTTGACCAATGTCGCAACACTTGGTGGTACGTCCTTTAGCTTGTTCGGTACTTGTTCGGTACTTGTTCGGTGCTTGTTCGGCATCTGTTCCTCGGCATTGATGAGCATATAGCGGTTTCTCAACTCGTTATGCTCGCCGAGCAATAAGTTGCGAAAGAAGCGCTCAAGGAACTTGAATTCATAATCTACAGTCGCGCTCTTGTAGTTGGCACGAACTAATGCGTTACGGAAATACCAGGAGTGTAGTGCAAACATTTCGTTATCCACATCAAAGCCCAGTGAACGCAAATATTGAATGGCGAAAACCGCTGTGGTGCGAGTGTTGCCCTCGCCAAAGGGATGAATTTGCCACAACCCGGCAACGAAGCGCGTGATGTGTGCCACAATCTCGTCTGTCGTTAGTCGGGTGTAACTGAAGGCTCGTTCTTGAGCGATATCGTAGTCCAATGCCTGTTGCAGCTCGGTGTTACTAAGGTAAAGCACCGACGCGCCACGGAGTACCCACTCGTGTTTGGAGATGTCGTAGGTGCGGAATTCGCCGGCGTGTTTGAACACTCCGTTGAATATTTGGCGGTGCAAACTCTTGAAACCATGAGTTGTAAAATCGAGCGTGGCGGTAGAAAGAATGTGTGCGATGTTTGCTGCTGCGCGGTCGGCTTCTTCGGCATCACGTTGCTCAGCGGTACTACGACTGTTGAGTTGTTCGTAGTAAGATGCTATGAGCTGTTGTCCCTCGGCTGTGCTGATTTCGTCCTCTATATTGCGCCGCGCGATGTCGTGCAAATACTTCGACGTTTGCAATCCGTCAACCTGTTGCAGACCTATCGACGTTGCCCACATCAATGCCTTCTTGCGGCGAGATGGTTCTCCTTGACGGAGATATTCCTCGAATCCTTGTATGTTTTGCTTATTATCTGCCATAATTCATAACTTAATCATTTTACGAGTTTCAAGCCTTTCTCTGAGAGGTAGTAGCGCTGCTTGGGGTGGCTCGGTTTGTCAGGGAATGCTCGCAGGACATAGCCTTGTGCGATAGCGGGTTTTAGCATAGCTTCACGAATATATCTTTTAGTTTGTATGCCAAGTCTGGTTTGGAGCTGAGAAATGGTGCAAACATCTTCACGAATCACATTAACTATTTGCTGAACAGGTTCTTTAACTGTACCACTAACTATACCACTAACTATACCACTAACTATACCACTAACTGTACCACTAGCTATACCACTAACTGTACCCCTAACTTGTTCCCTAACTGTACCCCTATCTTTGTTATTCTTTTGGCTATCAGTGGGGTTAACTTGTTCACCAGCTTGTTCCCCAGCCTGTTCACTAAGTCGCTTGCCAAACCGGTAGGTGATGGTGGATGAGACGAGCGTGGTGTCAAACTCCACCTTGCCGCCGGTGAGCTGCTGCCAACGCATCATCTTGTCGATGCCATAGCCGGCATTCTCGCTGAGTTTGGCGTAGCGGAAAAACTTGATAATGCTCGGGTTGCGCGGCATGGAATGAATCTTGGTGAGTAACTCGTCGAGTGGGAACATGAAGCGGCCCGGGTTCTGGAACTCAATGCGGTCGCTATACACTCTGATGGTGGGGTGCATCGGGCTGAAATAATCAGCATGGGCACAGAAGTTTATCAAGCCCTCGCGCAAAGCATACAGTTGCGAGTTGTCCTCGGCGCCGATGCCGTTAGGCAACGCCTTGTATGGAGCGTCGCAATAGATGCGCAGCCGCTGTACGATTACGCGATACGCTTCCCAAATGTTGTCCATCTCGGGCATGCGGTAGGTATAGCGCACCGAGGCATCGCTGTAACTCGTTCCCGGCACCTCAATATAGTCAATCCAAAAGTTTGGGATATAGTGGCGCAAGGCATCCCGTTCACCGAACATTAGCAGACCGGCGTATGTGAGCAAGCCATCGCTGGTGATGTTCAGTTTTTCGCAATACTCTTCCAACGGAAGGCCATTGTAGAGGAACTCAGGATTTTCAAATGCAACGTGGTTTCGGAATGTCTCCAGCGACCCCATGTTCAAGTCGGCGATGCTTGTGCCCTTGACTTGTGTCTCGCTCTTGTTGCCGAAAGCCTGGTCACGCATCATCGCCATCACTTCGCCCTCGGTAGCGCGGCGGTCACCGCTACCACTGCGGATGAATGTGTTACTCGGATTCTTGGAATAAACGGGTTTGATGGGGGAGGATGGGACGTAGAAAACCATCACCGTTTTCCCGTCAAAGTCGTATTTCCGCCCTTTGGCGGTGAGCCGCATGTTGAACTTCTGCCCACCATGCAGCACGTTAAGGAAATCCGACTCCATTTTCTCTCCGTCACTAACGCCCTGGATGTCGAATCGCTTGCCATTCTGCTTGATGCCAAGCACAATCCAGCCGCCCGACGTGTTGGAAAACGCAGACACCGTTTCCCACACGCTGTCAGGCAACTTGTTGAGTGCCTCTTTGCACTCAAAGTCGTCCCATTCTATGTCGCTAAGCCTTTTGAGCAGTTCTTCTTTCGTCATATCGTTGTCTTAGAGGTTGCAAAAATACAAATTGCTTGTTAACTAGCCAAATGAACCGGTTTATTCTTACAATCCGCGTCATGGTTTTTACTTGTAGTTTTCTCACTCGAGGAAATCAACCACCTCACGTTTCACGCTCATGTCAATCTCACGATAGCGATTGAAGGCTTTGCTACCCTCAACGTGTCCGGTCATTGATGCGATGATGTTTGGATCTTTCACATGAGGATACGCGATGCCTACAAAGGCGCGTCGTGCCATGTGGCTTGTCGCCACCTCATAGAGTGGTCTAAGTTCATTCTTGCGTGTCTGTGGATTCAGCACGGGTACCCTGCGGTTAAGCCCCGCCAACTTGAAAGCCTTTTTGATGTAAATATTATACTTTTGTTGGCTAATGAAAGGGAACAGAGTGCCGCGTTCCGGGTCGTAGTATTTCTCTATGAGAGCCTTTGCCGTGGAGACGAGGGGAACAGAGGCGGTTAAAGGATTGTCCTTTTCGGTTTTTTGCGGCGTGTACATGATTACATCGTCCACAATGTTGTCGTAGGTCAGTGAGTATAAGTCGCTCACACGGCAACCGATACAGCACTGAAACACGAAAATGTCGCGCTGCACCGCCACCATGCCTTCCATAGGAGACTCTTCCAGTTTGTGGCGCTCGTCAATGTTGATGTAGTAGGGCGTACCGTATTTGGCTCCTTCAATCTTGAATCGGCTGAACGGGTTGCGTTCTGTGTAACCTTGTTTCATACACCATAACCAGAATGTTTTCAATCTCACCAGAATGTTGTTCAAAGTGTTTTTGCTGCGTTGTTCCGGGCATCGACTCTCAATCTTCTGCCCATAGCCGCAACACTCCGCATTCACCATGTCAAAAGCCTTTTTGTAACGGCGGTTGGTGCATATCATGTTGCCGTTTTTCTCGTCACGCCCCCAGTACTTGTGTTCATCAATGAGAAAGTCGTTGAAGTCCTCCAAATCGGTATGTGAGAAAGACTCAAACTCAAAAGTGATGCCTCGCCATAGCTCATACCGCCGGAACACCCGCCACAATGACCACAGATGCTTGATTCTGCTTGTCGACAATTCCAATTGGTCGATATATTTCACAAATATGGAGGTCATAGTTGTTCTGCTTTCAATCATATCGGCACGGTCGGTGCGGGTAATGGGATGGTTGAAATTGCCTATCGTGTCCTTCAGCCAAGTGGGACTTACGTTTTGTTTGTCGGCATCTTGCCAACATTCATTGATGTGGAAACACAAACTTTCCAGACGTTCCTTCTGTGTGCGGTGATATCGCGCCTCATCGGTCATCATGCGTGCACGGAACACCATTTTATCGCCGTCCCAGTACATGGGCTTATCAACGATAAAAATGCCTGTAGCCGCCCGCTGATAGATAGATTTCCCGTGCCTGAAGGTGAGGATAATCTCTTGTCGGTCAAGCGCGTTACGCTTTTTAGATAGTCTGAGATAAATTGTTGCCATTAGATGCTACTTACAAATTATAACTGGGTATCAAAACGTTGCAAAATTAGCTAAAATTGCACACCTGTGCAAAAAAATAGGCAAAAAGTTATCAACAGCACACAAAATAAAACATTGAAAATGAAACGATAGATTTTAGGGTTCAAATCTTGGAATGGACACGCAAATTTCTGCACACTTTTTGAACAAATAAGTGTGATTTAAGATGATTTAACGATATCCTTTGTTGATGTTAACAATGTAAATGCTTGAACTATAATATTTTCATGTGTAAAAAAGTAACGTAACAAATCATTACATATCATGATAATGTCCTCATCTTGGACACCAGTAGAAAGTGATAACAAGTTGTACTACAACAAGCTATCGCTTTCTTCTTTTATTCTGCCCCATATCACCCAAAGTTAATCAAAATTCTTACGTGTGTATGTTATCAGCCTTTAATCACGGCGATGGGTGTAAGCCGGGTCTTCACTTTCACTAAGTCGGATTCAAAGGCAATCACATCTTCAATATCCTTGTACGCTCCGGCAGCTTCCTCCAAGTCTCGCTTAGAGCGGATGGCGTGTACTATTCCCTGATCCTCAAGTCGCTTCACCTCGTCTTCCAGCGAGAGGGTGTTAACGGCTGCCGTGCGGCTCATAAGACGGCCGGCTCCGTGTGAGCAACTGTTGAATGAATCGAGGTTGCCCAGACCTTCAACTATGTATGAGGCTGTGCCCTGCGAGCCGGGTATGATGCCCACGATGCCTTTTTGAGCAAGGGTGGCACCCTTGCGGTGCACAATCACGTCCTTGCCGAAGTGGTTTTCCCATGCGGCATAGTTGTGCGCGATGTTAATCATCGGCTCAAACGCTATGCCGGGAAGTGCATCGGTGAGGACCTCCTGGATGCGCTCCATCATCAGGCGCCTGTTACACAGGGCGAAATCCACACAATACTGCATCTCAGCCCAGTAACTGCTGAATTCCTGTGTGCGCAGGGGCAGGAATGCAAGTCGCAAATCGGTGGGGACGCATGAATGCCACCGCTCGTTGAGCATGATAGCCAACTTGTTATAGTAGTCGCCCACTTGCTTCCCCAGATTGCGGCTTCCGGAGTGAATCATAATCCACAGCACTCCTTCCTCATCTCGCTGCAGCTCAATGAAGTGGTTTCCTCCTCCAAGCGTGCCAACTTGCCTCCGGGCCGCTATGTACTGTAGCGACACAACGTGCAGTTTGTCTATGTCGTGCCCCTGTGGCATGTAGCCCTCATCCTGACCCTGCTTGTGATGCGCCATGCCCAGAGGAATGCGCTCGCGGATGCCACGCATGATTTTCTTGCGTAGCACATCGGGTGAAATGTCCTCTGTGCGCCAGTTGGTCTTTACGGCACACATGCCGCAGCCTATATCTACACCCACGGCATTGGGAATTACAGCGTCAACGCATGCCAGAACCCCTCCTATGGGCATCCCCATGCCGGCGTGAACGTCGGGCATGATGGCCAGGTGGTGGAAGAGGAAGGGTAGGGTGGTCAGGTTCTTAATCTGGCTCATAGCCGATTCTTCCACTTTGTCAGTCCAGATTTTCACCGGACGGTTGTTTATTATTTCTACTTTTTCCATTGTTTGTCTTATACTTCGGTTTTGTTGATTACACTTATGGCACTTTCGCCCTTGTCAACGGCTGATAGGATGTCGAACACGCGGTCGCTCCAGCCGGCTATCAGATGCACATCGGGCTCGGCAAGGCGAAGCGGTAACTGGCCGTAGCCGGCAAGGTCAAACAGATAGAGTTTGGCCTTAGGTGCCATCTGCTTGTATTTAAGCCATGAATTTTCCAGGCTCTGGAATCGGCCTGTGCTGTCCCACATCTGCATGTCGGAGAACATCATCACTTTATCCATAACAAGGTGATGCCCCATCAGCCAGTCTATCACCTTGAAGCCGTTGGTGCTGAACCCCACCGTGTTGCCCAGTTGTTCCATCTTGCGCGTAGCCATCAAAGGGGTGTCACTGGGCATATTCACCACTTTCCATTCGTCGCCAAAGATGCCAGCCACCACTTGCTTGCAGCGAGTGTGTAGCAACATCGACAGCAAAATGCCGATGTCATAATTGCGTACGGAACTGCGTTGGCTCACAGGAGTCCACATGGAACCACTCACGTCAGATGCCAGCAGGATGCGGGTGTTTTCGTCAAATCCTTGAATGTTAGAAGCCGAATACTTAACAGCTGCTTCCAGCGCGTTCATCAAGTTGGAAGTGTGGAGTGAGTCCATGCGCTCTATCTCACGGTATGCGGCGAGGTAGCGGAATGGCAGTTGCTTGGAGCGTGCCACTTCTTCTTCGTTTGACAGCCGGCTTGCCACCTTTTGCATCTCCGGCAATGACACATCGGCCTGAAGCATGTTGCGAAGGTTTCGCATCAGTGCCATATAACCCAGTTTGCCGCTGCAGATGAGTTCTTCCCATTTCTCTCGGAGGGCATTCTGCTTTTGCTCCTCCGATTCAAACTCTTGCTGGCCAAGTGCCGAAAGTTCTGTCTCCCAAGTGTATGGCGTCTCGAGTTGGCGGTTCACAATTTTGTTAAAGATTGCTTGCTGCTCTTCGTTTTTTGCCTTGGGGTGAACCAAAAACAGCGCGTCGCGAAGCTTCACCTCCAGATTGTCGCGGTCATATTTGGCAAACTGGTACTCGTCAAATCGGTTAAACGCTCGTTGCAGCCCGTTCTGAATCTGACGCGACAGTTTGGAAAGTTTCTTACGGTCATCTTCCGATGGATTACGCCACTGATAGCACATGAGCAACTCCATGATTTCGTCGGCGCGCAGAACCGTTTTCTCCACGGCGCGTGCCACGAGGTCATCGCCATTGTGCACCTTCGCAAGTTCCACAAGCAGCAACAAGGGAATACTACGAAGATGCATCTCAGTGCGAGTGTACACAGCGAGGCGAGCCACAAACTCCGGCGATACTTTACTAATGAGTTGGGCAATTCGGTCAACGCGTGCGTCCTGCTTCTCGTAGGTGACATCGCTCAGCGATGCCGTTACCACGGCAGTGTACAGTTCCAACTCGGGAGTCATGGCATAGGCCTTGGCACCCTCGTGGTTAATTACGCTGTTCAGCTCTTTCAACTTAGAATTGTAGTTCATCTTCGTTAAATTTAATAGTTAAACATAATTTCAAAAATGGTGCAACAGGCGTGAAGAGTTTCGAACCAAGGTTACTAATCTTGTGCTTGTACTAGCTAATGAAGTATCTCTACACTACGGCAACCATTATATGTTTGCAGAAGCGACAGGCGGGCTTCGGGCGGGAGACTCGCAAAGATTTTTGAGAAAAACCAGTAAAAACCCTCCCTTAGATTGATGGAGCGAAGTATCCGTTGCCCTACGGCATTCTGCTCTTTCTGTGGCGGAGGCAGGACTCGAACCTGCGACCTCAAGCTTATGAAACTTGCGAGCTGACCATCTGCTCCACTCCGCTAATTAAGCAAGGCAACAATCGATAAGACTATCATTTGCTCTACCATCTGAGCTACTTGAATCTGTCGATTCAAGGCCGGGCTCGAACCGGCGTCCCAATGCACCCATTGCGAAGTATTTCTCATCTACGGCACTTGCTTCTCTTGTCTCCCTTATTGCGGGTTATACGTTTAATAAAGGTAGCGGTGCAACAGCCGCAAGGAGACTTTAGGATAACACTAACGGCGTTAATCAGAGCCCCAAGCTCTGCAACATTTCCGGTTTACTCGACGAAGTAACCCCTCACTACGGCAACCGCCACCTTTTCTTGCTTTCAATAATTCAATGAACACTGTCATAATTTTCTGGGTGCAAAGTAAAAACAATGCTCCGCATCTTATTTGCGTAGCAACAAAAAAACACAAAAAAATCATCAAAAAAAATGCACTACGCAAATAGGTTGCGTAGAAATCGCTAATTTTGCAGTCGAAAATGAAATTGCAACAATTTTTTCTTAAGCGATGTCACGTTATCTGCCATTTAAATATTCGGAAAAGCAAGCCATAGTATTCATGGGAATACAGGCCAGCGGTAAAACGACATTCTATGAGCAGATGTTGTTGGATAATGGCTATGTACATATCAGCCTCGACATATTGCATACCCGTAGTAAAGAGGACTTGTTACTAATGAAATGTCTTGAGAATGGCGAGTCGTTCGTTGTAGATAATACTAATCCTGAGGTCTCAGTTCGTGAGAAATACATCAAAAAAGCTAAGGAGTATGGTTATCAAGTGATAGGCATCTTTTTTCAGAGCAAGGTTAAAGATTGTATGCGGCGTAATGAGCAACGTGGCCTCAAAGTACCCCAGAAGGCAATCGCATGTACGAGCAACAATCTGCAACTGCCATCACTTGAAGAGGGCTTTGATGAACTATACTTCGTAAGTATTAACATTAATAGTAAATTTAAAATATCTCCTTGGAGGAAATAATTATGGACTTTGATATTCTTGATAACCGGATGAGGCATTTCGAGCAGTCGCTCGACAGGACTATGCTCGAAGGCGTTTACTTGGTGGCTCGTCTTGACGGACATGGCTTTACTCGCCTCACCAAGGTGGAATGGGATTTGGAAAAGCCCTTTGACATAAAGTTTCGCGATGCTATGGTAGAAACCACAAGACACTTGATGGACTGTGGCTTCCGCATGATCTATGGATATACCCAGAGCGACGAAATTTCATTGTTGTTCCACTTGGATGATAACACTTTCGGCAGAAAGGAAAGAAAATTGCTGTCAATCTTGTCGGGCGTAGCATCGGCGGCATTCACCAAGTACACGGGAATACTCGCTTTTTTTGACAACCGATTGGTTCCGCTGCCTAACCAAGAGTGCGTGGTTGACTATTTCAGATGGCGACAGGAAGACGCACATAGGAATTCTCTGAATTCTCACTGTTACTGGGCACTGCGTAAAATAGGGATTTCCGCATCTGAAGCTCAGAAACGCTTGTCGGGGATACCGAACAGTGAGAAGCATGAGATTTTGTTACAGAATGGAATAAACTATAATGACCTTCCACTATGGCAGACGCGTGGCGTTGGCATGTACTATCGTACAGAACAGAGACATGGCTTCAACCCAGTGACCAGTGAAGCAACATCATTCACCAGAAATGTTCTGCACATTAACAATGATTTACCAATTGGTCAAGAATACTCAGAACTCATTATGACGATATTGAAAATGGCAAACGAGGAGAAGATATGAGCAATTTCGACATTATACGGAACGATGGTAGGCTGCTGTATGAGTTCATTCGTGGCAGCCATCTCTATGGACTCAATAACGAGTATTCGGATATAGACACCAGTGGTGCGTATGTCTGCACTAAGGAAGAATTGTTTGGGTGCTTTGGCTACAGGCCCCAGGTAACAGATAGCCGCCACGACAATACCTGGTTTGAAATAGGTGAGCTGGTAAGACTGCTATTGAAATCTAACCCAACTGTGTTAGAGTGCCTCTTTGTGCCCGAAGGCAAGATAATCGGCTCGGTGCATCCCTTGATGAAGATGCTGCTCGATAACCGCGAGCAATTCATCAGCAAGCAATGCTTCAATCCGTTCTTCGGCTATGCCAAGTCGCAGATTGAGAAAGCCAGGGGGCTCAACAAGAAAATTGTAAATCCAGTCACAAATCGTCTGTCACCCTACGATTTTATCTATACGTTCAAGGGGCAGGGAAGCACTAAGTTCAAGGACTGGCTTGCTAACCGCTCATTGCATCAGGAGTTTTGCGGACTTGTCAATGTCCCGAACATGCACGACGTTTATGGCGTATATTATGATTTCGGAGCACATGTTGCCGGCATAGATTGGGCGGAAGACCAGGTATTCTTGTCATTTGCCTATGAATTCTTCGGTGATTCCAATATTGAAACTACAAAGAGCCGATTGAACAGTTTGTCGCCAATCGGTTATCGCGGCGTAATCAATGCAGATACCTCCAGCACAGAGTTGAGGTTGTCGTCCATCGATGACAAGGATTCCCGTCCAATCTGCTTCATTTCTTACAACCAGAGCGGATACTCGGTGCATTGTCGTCAGTATGCTGAATATCAAGCTTGGGTAAAGGAACGCAATCCCAAGCGCTATGAGTCAAACCTTGACAAGAGCTATGATTCCAAGAACATGATGCACTGTTTCCGCATGATACACATGGCATGCGAGATTGCAGAAGGTAAGGGAATAATCCTGCAACGCACTTGGGACAGAGAGTTCTTGATGAATGTGCGTAATCACAAGTTTGAGTATGATGAAATTATCGGCCTCCTCGAGAATGAGAAAGAACAAATGAACCGGTTGATGCAACAATCAACTATTCGTGAGAAGATTGATACAGAGTTCGTCAACCAACTGATGATTGACATCAGAAAGACGCAATTTGAAATGTTTAATTAATAAGCGATATTAGTTATGCCAGTCAATAAAAATGCCCTTATCCGTTATAAGACCATTGACAATTGTCTTAGAAATCCTTATAGGCGATGGACTCTGCAGGATTTAATTGATGCCTGTTCCGATGCCCTGTATGAATTCGAGGGAATACGTCGCGGTGTCTCTCTGCGCACCATCCAGGCCGACCTGCAGATGATGCGAAGCGAAAAACTCGGCTATAACGCCCCAATCGAAGTATATGACCATAAGTATTACAGGTATTCCGACCCCGATTATTCCATCATGAACCTGCCCCTCTCGCAGGGCGATATCGACACTATGACCGAGGCCGTGAACCTGCTACGCCAGTTTGAGGATTTCGACCATTTCAATGAGATGGCCGATGTGGTGAGCCGACTTCAAGATAATCTGGCCGTGGCGCGCGGTCATAAGAAGATTGTGGACTTTGAGCGCAACAGCAACCTGAAGGGGCTAAGTCTCATCAATCCGCTTTATAACTACATCTCACGTAGGCAGACCATCAAAGTGAAGTATAAGTCGTTTTCTGCAAGGCAACCTAATTATTACATCGTGTTCCCGCATCTGCTCAAGGAATACCGAAACCGGTGGTTCCTTTTCTGCACTTCTCAAAAGAAGGGAATGCTTTACAATTTCGCACTCGACAGAATAGAGTCGATACAAGAGATGGCCGATATCCCTTATCGTGACAACCCGGAATTTGACCCGGAAACCTATTTCGATGATATGGTGGGTGTGACGCACTGGAGTAAGCCGGTGAAGATAATCTTCTGGGCCTCAAGGGAACAGGCTGGCTATATCGCCACTAAGCCCGTTCACTCGTCGCAGCGAGTCGTGCGCGATAGGGGGGAGGACGGAAGCCTGATTTTCTCCGTGATTGTGGAACCAAATTGGGAATTCTTCTCTCTGATGTTGGGCTTTGGCCCGGGTGTGCGCATACTGTCGCCCAATGCTGTCGTGCGTGAGATGAGAAAAAAGTTGAATAAAGCCTTGGAGCAATATTCACAACCTGCGGCAGACTTTCATTTCAATATCGACGAAGCCTATTAGAGTCTGTTAGCCGTCCATTCCCTCACGGTGTGGAGAGGAAGTCGCTCAGGCGGGCGGTGTATTCGTTGGGGTGGTTCAGGTAGGAGTGGGCGTGGTCGGTGTCGGGTGCAATCCACAGTCGCTTGGGCTGCGGCTTGGCTGCGTAGAGGCGGTGAACCATGGCCGTGGGCACGAAGAGGTCGCTGTCGCCGTGGATTAGTAGCATGGGCCAGCGGCATCGCTTCACCTGCTTGAGCGCCGATGCTTCGCGAAAATCCCAGCCGTAACGCACCCTGCACAGTGCGCTGGTGCAGTGAAGCAGGGGAAACGCCGGTAGCCCGAATTGCTCACGCAACTGCTCAGCGAATTCATCCCAAGCGCTGGTGTAGCCGCAGTCGGCCACAAAACGCACATCCTTCACTCCGGCCGGCATCTGTTCGCCCGATACCATCATGGCGGTGGCAGCACCCATCGACACGCCGTGCAGCACCATGCTGTCGGTCCGGAACACGTTCATCCAGTGTAGCACGTCCAGGCGGTCGAGCCACCCCATGCCGATGGCCTCACCGTCGCTCAGACCGTGGGCATGCAAGTCGGGCACCACCACGTTGAATCCCATCCGGTCGTAGAGGCGCGCGAGGAACAGGAAGTGAACCGACTCGTTGCGCCATCCGTGGAGCACCAACGCGGTGCGGCGGCTGCCGTTTGGCACGTACAGCGCGTGGTGACGCTCGCCGGAGGGCATGGTAACGAACGTATCGCGCAGAGCTTGCGCTCTGTGCAGGCTATCGACCCACGGCCGCATATCGGGGTAGCGCTCGTAGAGGGCGCTGTAGCACGAATCCACGTTGGCTCGGCCCGGTTGTGGTGCCAGTGCGTAATCGAGCATAAAGAAACTCGAGGCGGACAGCACTGATATGACAGTTGCCGCGGTGATGGCTATGGCAATAAGCAGTTTTCTCATGGGTCACTTTAACTGACGGTACTCGTTAGGGGTGAGGCCGGTCTCACGCTTGAAGAACTGCGAGAAGAACGATGGATTTGCAAAGTTCATCTGCTCGGCTATCTGCCACACGGGATTGTCGCTGTAGTGTAGCAGCACTTTTGCTTTCTGGACCGCGTGGCGGTTGAGCCATTGCATGATGGTAAGTCCACTTGCTTGCTTGATGATAGCTCCCAGATGATTAGGCGTGACGCACATTTTGTCGGCATAAAACTCTATTTTACGTTCCTTAAGGCCATACTGATTCACTAATTCCAAAAAGTGGTGCAAGTGAGCCTCGGGGCGAATATCCGACTTATTCTGTATGTTGTCATGATTTGCGGTAATTCGCTTTAATTCAAGGAGGATTGCGGTCTGTATGTGAACAATCGCTTCCACAAGAATAGGCTGCCTATTCACTTCGTGCCACAGAAGATTGAAGTACTCGTTGGCGAGGCTCCATTCGTCATCTGAGAGGGTGGTCACAAACTGATGGTCGAGCGAAGTGAAGATGGGCAGATTCATGAAGGTGAATGCCTGAGTGTCGAAATCATCGCTTATTTCAAGGATTTCAAAGATGCCATCCTGCACCAGGACCAGCACGCTTTGCTTCTCAAGTGTAAACTCTTCCAAGTTTATTGCAATTCGAGCCGTGCCGGAAGTCACCAGCAGGATGCGCCCTTCAGCCACACGATAGGGCTGCTGCAGACGTAGGTGCTTAAAACCGAACTCACGGGCGCTCTTGGCAATGAATATGTGCTCGTCAACGTAGTAGTCTTTTGGCTTATTGCTGTTGTCTTTGATGAACCCTATACTCAAATCTTTAATTTGCTTTGTTTTTTCCATTGGATTAGAACATTAATATCGTTAAAATGATAATTGAAGATCATTAGCTTTGTTGTAAATTTGTGCCAAATTTACTAAATTTTGTTTAACTTAAAAACTATAAGATGAAAGTTTTCGTAAAAATCATTCGCGTAGTTATGATTTGCGGCTTGGTGCTGACGGGCGTTGCTAACGCTCTGGCGCAAGGGACAGCAAAGATTAGCGGAAGCGTCATCGATTCGTCGGGTGAAGGATTACCCGGTGCCAGCATCAAGGTAAAAGGTGGCACTGTGGGAACCGTAACCGATTTCGATGGTAAGTTTGAGCTGCAGTGTGCCCCTGGCACTATGCTCGAAGTGAGTTACATCGGCTATGTCGCTCAGGAAGTTGCAGCTGCCGATGGCATGGTTATCACATTGGTTGATGACTCTGAAATGTTAAATGAAGTGGTTGTAATCGGTTACGGCTCGGTGAGGAAGAAAGACGCCACCGGCTCGCTGGCCACTCTTGAGGCCGACCCGAAAATGAAGGGCGTTGCATCCACAGCCGACGATATGCTCGTGGGTAAAATTGCCGGTGTTACTGTAACCAGCGGTGGTGGTAGCGCCACCGGCGGTTCCAGCATCCGCATCCGTGGCGGCTCGTCACTGTCGGCAAGCAACGACCCACTTATCATTCTCGACGGTGTGTATCTGGACAACTCCGGCATTGGCGGTGTGGGCAATATGCTCAGCACTATCGACCCGAACGACATTGAGAGTTTCACTGTGCTCAAGGATGCCAGCGCAACCGCTATCTACGGTAGCCGCGCTTCTAACGGTGTAATTATTATCACCACCAAGAAGGGTAAAGCCGGACGCGTAAAAATCGCTTACGACGGGAATGTGTCGTTCAGCCAGATTAAGAAGAAAATCAAGGTACTCGACGGCAACGAATTTCAGAACCTTATCAAGAACACGTTTGAGGGCGCGAGCAACCAGGACGAGGTGTATCGCAAACTGGGTCTGGCCATGAACCCCGAAACCGGAGAATGGGAAAGCGTGAGCAACGCCAATACCGACTGGCAGAAGGAAATATTCCGAACAGCCATCAGCACTGAGCACAATGTGAGTGCTTACGGCTCTATCGGCAGTTTCATGCCATTCCGCGCATCGGTGGGATACACCGACAACAGGGGTATCCTCAAAACCGACCACATGCGCCGTTTCACAGGTAGCCTCGCTCTGTCGCCTTCGTTCTTCAACGAGCACCTGAAACTGAATCTCAACGGTAAGCTCATGAACATCAAGAGCAACTTTGCTAACGGCGGCGCCGTGGGCGCAGCAATCTTCATGGACCCGACCAAGCCGGTTTATGACCCCGATAGCCCCTATCACGGCTACTGGTCATGGGTGGGCGATGACGGCAACCTAATCAACGTGGCCACCAAGAACCCCGTATCCATCTTGGAGTGCTGGGACGACCAGGCTAAGGTGTGGAACTTCATAGGAAGCGCTCAGGTTGAGTATAACGCGTTCTACGTACCCGGCCTCAAGGCTAATATCAACTTCTCAATCGACGCGTCGAACAGCAAGGGAACCACCACTGCTCCTTACGACGCACCCACTCACGCCACCAACCTCGGTTACAGCAATGAGTGGACTAACCACCGCACTAACAAGCAGCTCGATATCTATGCCACTTATGCAAAGGATCTGGCAAGCATCAAGAGCCACTTCGACGTGATGGCCGGTTATTCGTGGCAGCACTATTTCGTACGTAACGACTGGTACACAATCGGGCAGTTCGAGCGTGACGTTGACGGCAACCTTGTTCCCAAGGAGACATCGATAGGGCAAGGCGAAGGCAAAACCGAGCACTACATCGTCTCATTCTTCGGCCGTGCCAACTATAACTACGACGAGCGTTACCTCGCCACATTCACTCTTCGTGACGACGGCTCGTCGCGCTTCGCCAAGAAGCACCGCTGGGGCTTGTTCCCCTCGTTGGCTCTCGCATGGCGCATCACCGAAGAGAGTTTTATGAAAGACCAGACCACTCTGAGCAACCTCAAGTTGCGTCTTGGCTGGGGTAAGACCGGACAGCAGGACATCAATCAGGGTGACTATCCTTATCTGGGCTCCTACAGTTATAGCATCAACAATGCCGCAAGCTACTACCGTGGAGGTGAGTGGAGCCGCCTGCTAAAGCCCAACGCCTATAACGAGAGCCTAAAGTGGGAAACTACCACCACGTGGAACGTGGGCGTTGATTTCGGCTTCCTGAACAATCGCATCAATGGTGCCATCGACTTCTATCACCGCAAGACCACCGACCTTATCAATGCAGAGGCCAAGGTCCCGGCAGGCGTGAACTTCGCTGAGTATGTGGTGGCTAACATCGGTTCTCTCACCAACACCGGTGTGGAATTGACGATGAACTTTGTTCCTATCCGCAACAATGATGTTACATGGGAAATCAATACCAACCTCGCGTGGAACAAGAACCGCATAATAGAGCTTACCAACGGTGACAACAATACCGAGATCCGCCGTTTCGGCCGCACAAGCAGTGGCGACGGCTCATTCCAGTTAAAGGCTCACGCAGTGGGACACCCGGCCGGTATGTTCTATGTTTACGAGCAGGTGTACGATGAGAACGGTAAACCGCTCGAAGGTGTATTCGTTGACCGCAACGACGACGGTATTGTGGACGAGAATGACCTCTACTTCTACCACAACGCCGACCCGAAGGTGACTTACGGATTAAGCACCAAACTGCAGTACAAGAACTGGGACTTCTCAGTGGCCGGACACGGAAACGTGGGTAACTGGATCTATAACTCAGTGGCAAGCAACTCCGCCGAACTTTCGCGCGCGCGTCTCTTTGCAAACGCTTTCCTGAGCAACCGTACCCAGTACGCGTTCGACACCAACTGGCAGACTTCAAAGGTGCTTAGTGACTACTACGTGCAGAACGGTTCGTTTTTCCGCATCGACAACATCACCGTGGGCTACTCGTTCGAGAATATATTCTCGTCGCGTCTGGGCGGACGTGTTTATGCCACCGTGCAGAACCCATTCGTGTTCACCAAGTACAAAGGTCTTGACCCCGAAATCAGCGGCGGTTTCGACGATAACTTCTATCCTCGCCCCATCACTTACATGCTGGGTCTGTCGCTTAACTTCTAATTAGAGTTTTACATTATAACATCTGAAGAAATGAAGAAATTAAATAAAATACTATTCGGGGCCGGATTCATCATGTTAGCACTCACGTCGTGTGTCAACGACCTGAATACCGAACCGCTGACTCCCACCACCATACTGCCTGATGCAGCATGGAACGACCCCGCAGCCTATGAACTGTTCACGGCTAAAATCTATTCGGCATTTGCTATTCCGGGCAGCGATGGCCCTGCATCGGGCGATATCGTGGGCGCCGACCAGGGAGAGGCCACTTTCACGCGCTCGTTCTGGAATCTGGAGGAGCTTCCCACCGACGAAGCCCTGGTGGCATGGAGCGACGAGGGCTTGAACGGACTTAATTTTGTGCAGTGGACCCCGACCAACCGTTTCATCATGCTCAACTACGACCGTTTGTGCCTGATTAACGCTTTCTGCAACGAGTTCCTCATTCAGACCACCGACGATAAACTGCAGTCGCGTGGACTTGACGAAACACAAATCGCAGCCGCTCATGAAAATCGTGCTGAAGTGAGGGCTTTGAGGGCATTCGCTTACTACCAGCTGATGAATTTCTATGCCAACGTACCTTTCACTGATGAGGCATCGGGCATCGGAGCATATCTGCCCGAGCAGCGCGGCCGCGACTTCCTCTTCCCGTGGATTGAGAATGAGTTGAAAGACGTTATGAGCGTTCTGCCGGCCAAGAACGCGGCCAATTATGGCAAGGTGAACCGATATGTGGCTCAGATGATGCTTGCTAACCTGTATATGAACGCCGAGGTCTTCGGACAAGGCAATCACTACAGCGATGCGGCTACTTGTCTCGCCGACATCATAGACAATGGAGGTTATTCACTGGAACCTACCTACAAGTATAATTTCCAGGCTGATAACGACCTCTCGCCGGAGATGATTTTCCCCATCATCTACGATGGTGTGTACGCGCAGTCTTATGGAGGCACCACGTATCTCACTGCCGGTGCTTATGGTGATGATATGGCACCTGGCGACAACTATGGTCTGCCGCAGTACTGGAGCGGAATCCGTGCGCCGCACGACCTGAGCCAACTCTTTGAGGAGGGTGACAGCCGCGCCCTATTCTTCACCGACAATCGTACGCAGGAAATACAGGCATGGAACGACTTTAAGCAGGGGTATTCGGTGGTGAAGTACACTAACCTTACCCGTGACGGAGGCAAAGGAAAAGACAACACATTCCCCGATACCGACTTCCCGTTCTATCGCCTCGCCGATGCCTACTTGCTCTATGTGGAGTGCGCTCTGCGCGGAGCCGGTAATGCTACGTCAACCAATGCAATATCCTATTACAACAAAGTACAGGAGCGTGCGTATGGGAACACATCCCACAACATCTCATCGCTCAGCGAACTTACGCTTGACCTGTTGCTCGATGAGCGCGCGCGCGAACTCTACTGGGAGGGACACCGTCGCACCGACCTGATTCGTTTTGACCGTTTCGTTGACAACAAAGTGTGGTCGTGGAAGAATGGCGCGTTTGCCGGAACCCAGCGTATCGACAGCAAGTATTTGCTCTTCCCGTTGCCGTCAACCGACCGCTCGGCGAACAGCAACCTGCAGCAAAATGAAGGCTACTAATTTTCACTTCTAAAACTACTGAAAAATGAAGAAATTAAATATATTACTGATATTGACGATTGCCGCCCTGATGGGCATGACATCGTGCTCCCCCGACGATATGCCGCAACTGAAGCGTTTGGTCGCGCCTGAACTTAACGAACTGGCCAGCACGGGTATCGACGGAACGTCGGCTATCGTTACTTTCAACTGGGATGCGGCTAAGTTCTATATGGACGGAAACAGCCAGTCCACCAGCATTGGCTCCTATGAATATCAGGGCATCCAGTACGCTCTGCAAGGTGACCTCGCCGGCAATGATTTTGCCAACCCTGTAACCTTCGGCTCAACCGTGGGCAAGAACTATATAGCCCTTGCTTATGAGGATATCGCAAAAATCATGATGCAGAACTATGGCATGGAGCGCAGTTATGAGGAGACGTCAAGTGCCGACATGGAGTTCCGTCTGCTTGCCACTTACGGCAGTAACGAGAGCGTCAGTGTCCTTTCTAACGTGATTTCAGTTCCCTTCACGCTCACCACCGTGCCTCCTGTGACAGGTGCTAAGGGTAAGTTCTATGTGTGTGACGAGGCCGGATGGGGCGACATGGCCCTATACGCATGGCCTGAAAGCGGCTCAATGCCGGGCTGGCCAGGCTTGCTCTCAACAGGAACCGCCAGCAAGAACGGTAAGACTTACTACGAGTTCACCTTGAGTGACGAATACTACGGCGTTGAGCTCAACTTTATTGCCAATAACAATAACGGTGGTCAGCAAATCGACCTGATGAGCGGATACGTCATGGGTGAGGCCGATGTATATGTGACTGTGTTCACAGATGAGTTCGGCGAATTGGCTTATAAGATTGATGAAGACCCCGCTCCCAAGTTGTTCGTCAAATCAGACCTCGGCTGGAACGACTACAGCATGTACGTATGGGCCGGAGGCGGTGACGTTGAGGCCGGATGGCCAGGTGTTCACTACACTTCGGTGCTGACAATCAATGGTGAAACATGGTACGAATTCGATATGCCACGCATCTATTCCACTACGGCTTCCACAAACTGGATTATCAACGATAACGGAGCCGGCCAGCAGTATGACCTGATGCAGGGTTATAACTTAGACCACGATACATTCGTTCGCATTGCCTCCGACGGTACGTTTACCGTGAGCGGCGGTCCTGTGCTCAACGGTCCTGACCAGTTCACTGTGTATGCCGACATCACCGATAGCGGATGGGGTAGCCTCTCGTTCTATGTTTGGGGTGACCTGGGAGAGCTGTGTGGAGGATGGCCCGGTGCTGCAGCACAAGGCCCGTTCACCATTGGTCAAAACACCTATTATTATTACACTTTCACGGCTAATGTTCCAGTCAATGTGATTCCGAACAATAGCGGTGCCGGTAGCCAGTCGCCCGATTTGTCGGGTAACAGTGATGCGATTCTTAAGATTGCTGCCGACAACAGTTATGAGGTTCTGAAAACGTTCTAAATTGTAAAAATACTGCTTCATCGCGTCGTGGGCATAGTTATCTGAAGTGGCTATGCCCCGACGTATTAAATGATGCACAGTAATTGTTATTGCTTATACCGTCCGGATGTTAATAATTTATAAGTATTTGGTTTTCCGAATAAAGTGAATTATATTTGTAGCCGGAACACAAAGCAGAAAGGAACTTAAAAAACAAAATGAAAATGATAAAGAGATTTTTGAATTATCTGATGATTGTGGCCATGTGCGTAGGCATGGCGGCATGTGGTGGTGACGAGCCTACACCAACTCCCACACCCACACCGGATGGTGGCGAAACCCCAACCCCTGGCGGTGGTGAGACTCCAGGCGGCGGCACCTCGGGTAGTGTGGTTATAACCATTGACAACACCAGTCCGGTGAGCGCCAAGAACCGTGTTATCTATGAGATGAACGTGGGCGCGTTCACTTCGGCCGGTACGCTCAAGGCTGCTCAGGACAAACTGAGCGACCTCAGGACAATGGGCGTGGACATTGTGTGGCTGATGCCCATCTATCCGCGTGGCGGTGGCATCAACAGCCCTTATGCGGCCACTGATTTCAAGGCCGTGAATCCAAGTTACGGAACTGTAGCCGACCTCAAGAACTTTGTCGCCAAGGCTCACTCCCTTAGCATGGAAGTGTGGCTCGACTGGGTGCCTAACCACACGGCTACTAACGCTAAATGGGTAAGTTCTAATCCTGAGTATTACGTTAAAAGCGGTAGCAACTTCGTTCACCCGAATAACTACGGCGACGTGTATCAGTTGAACTACGGCAATGCCGACCTGCGCAATGCCATGAACGATTGCCTCAAATTCTGGATTGACCAGGCTGATGTGGACGGTTATCGTTGCGACTACATCTCAAGTAACGCAATTCCGGCATCATATTGGAAGGATGCAATCCCCTTGATTAAGAAGTACAAGAGTGGAAAGAATATATCTTTCCTTGGTGAGGCCGATATAGTGCAAGGTCAGACCAGACTTAAGGACGTTGGGTTCGACTACGACTATGCTTGGGGATTCCAAGGTGACGACCTCGCGGGATTTGGACCGAGCGGAACCAATGGAGGTACAACATTGCGTAGCAAGTGCGAGAACTTCGTGAATGTGAGCAAGTCGGCAACTCTCGGACGCATGGTCTATCTCACTAACCATGACGTGAGTTACAACGATGGCGGTAAGAATCTTATTACACTCTATGGTGCCAACCGTCATCCTCTCACAGTGCTTGAGTTTACTATCTACGGTATGCCGCTGCTCTATAACGGCCAGGAAATAGGCACAACGCAGACCTTGAACTATTTCACCGATGAGAAGGTGAACTGGACGAGTGTGGACAACAAGATGAAGAACACTGTTCGCACGCTTACTGCTTTGCGCCACACTCAGGCCGCGCTTGCCGATAATGTGGAGCCGTACTTCCATACGACCGACAATGCCTTTGTGCTTGCATACACCAAGACGAGCGGCGATTCGCGCGTTCTTGTTGTGCTCAATTTCAGTACATCCGACGTTAATGTGAAGCTCAGCGGCGTCTCAGCCGGCAATTATGCCAAGTGGCTCTCGAGCAAGGATATTTCCGCAGGTGTGGCCTCTAAGGTTGACACTGAGGCTCTGAGCGCAACTCCCACCATCTCACTTGAGGGTAAGGGATATGCCGTGTATGTGAAACAATAGCATAAGTTGCAGATATTTAATCGGTTGGCTCTTGGGCTCTAAGGGCCAACTGATTTTATGCCTTATTTGTTTCCTATTTTTATCCGGATTATTTGTATCTTTGTATTGAATTTATGTGCGGATGATTGCGGATGAGTAACACGATGCAGCATATTATTATCGACGACACGCTCGCGCGAATTGGAAATGCCGAGTTCGCCGATTATCTGTGCCACGCATTCTGCTACGAGGGCTTCTGCACGTTTGAGAGAAATGGAAAGGGGTTCCGCTTTCAAGCAGGTGATTGTATGATAATTCCGCGGCGCGGCGACCTGGTGAGGGACCTCTATGAAAGTGATGACTTTCGCGTGGATGTAATCTATGTTACACAGAAATTCATAGAACTAAGTACACCGCAGAGCAATTATGGTACTCGCGGACACCTGTCCCTGTTCCAGAACCCAATAATGCGACTTAATGCTGAGCAGCAGCAGGTGTGCCGCCGCAACTTTGAAGCTGTGAAACGTCGGCTTGTGCAGACCGACCACCAGTTCAGGCGCGATGCGCTGATGAATGCCGTGGAGTGCATGATTATAGATTTCTTTGACTTCCATGCTCGGCTTTTCCCTGCCGATAAAATCTCGTCGCAGCAGCATCAGTTGATGGAACAGTTCATCGAGATGTTGGAGCGTGGTGATTTCCGCCGGAACCGCGACATTGGCTATTATGCCGACACTCTCTGCGTCACTCCTAAGTACCTCTCCGAGGTGTCTAAGAAGGTCAGCGGTCTGCCTGCGACATACTGGATTACACGCTACACAGCCCTAGATATCAGCCGTATGCTCCGTGACCGTAGCCTTTCGTTTACCGACATCAGCGATATGTTCGGCTTCTCCTCGCTCTCGCATTTCAGCCGCTATGTTCAGGCTAACCTTGGCGCGAAACCAAGCGATTTTCGCGAATAGTCGCCATTTCTCACGCGCTGATTGATTCCTCTTTCAGTGAGAAACCGAAAATTTGATAAAATCCACCGAAATTTTTGTAACGTCGCTTCCTCTGAAGTGCCGTAACTTTGCGTTGTAAAAACCAAGTAAAACTAAGATATTATGGATTTCAGAATGCAAGATCGCATGGAGTTGAAGGCTTTAGTAGATTTCTATGCAACAGAGAGCGACAAGAACAATCAGGACTGCTATGTGGATATTTTCCGCCCCGACATCAAACTGAACGTGTATTTCGGCGGTAAACTTGGTATGTCGGCAACGGATGTACGCGACATGATTCGCCAGTACAAGGCCTTCGGTGCGGCAAAGGTCTCGTTCCACATGAACGGGCAGCAGAATGTGGAGTTTCAGGACGAAACCCATGCCACAGGAACGTGCTATGCCTTGGCATCTCTCGTAACCGAGGAAGGTGGCAAGGACAAACTCACCGTGCATGCCGTGCGCTACTACGACAAATATGTTAAGATAGGCGGGCGCTGGTGGATTGCCGAACGTGAGCAGTATTTTGAGTGGTCAACTAATCAGGCGTTAGGATAATTATGGCTCAGAAAATCTTAATAGCGTACTACTCACGCCGCGGTGAGAACTATGTGAATGGCAGTATCAAGAATTTGACGAGAGGAAACACTGAGGTGATGGTGGAGAAAATCCATGCGCTTCTCCCTGAGGCCGATGTGTTTCAGATTGATACCACCTACGAATACTCCAAGTCGTACATGGCCTGCATTGAGGAGGCTAAGCAGGAACTGCGCGAGAAAGCGCGCCCTGAAGTTAAGAACGCTCCGCAGAGCATCGATGAGTACGACACCATCATCCTGGGTTACCCTAACTGGTGGGGGACTATGCCCATGGTGTGTTACACTTTCTTGGAGTCCTACGACTTCACCGGCAAGACTATTGTCCCGTTCTGCACCAATGAAGGCTCGGGGCTGGGCAGTTCTGTACGCTTTATCCGGAGTCTGTGTCCGGGAGCAATAGTGACCGATGGCACGGCAATTCACGGCGCGGAGGTAGCCGGTGCCGACCGTGAAGCGAAGGAAATAGTTAACAAAGTTAAAATAAAATAATTAAAGATAGGAAATATGAGAGATTTTGTTTTTGAGAACAAGACCAAAGTGTATTTTGGCAAAGAGCAGTTGTGCCACCTGCATGAGGAAGTGGCACGTTTCGGTAACCGTGTGCTGCTGGTCTATGGCGGTGGTAGCATTAAGAGAATCGGCTTGTACGAAAAGGTGATGGCCGAACTCCAGAAAGCAGGAGCCAATGTGTTTGAACTCCCCGGCGTAGAGCCAAACCCTCGTCACACCACTGTGAACCATGGCGCCGCCATCTGTAAGCAGGAGGACATCGACGTGCTGCTGGCCGTGGGCGGCGGTTCTACCATCGACTGCACGAAGGCTATTGCTGCCGCTGCCAAATATGAGGGCGACGATGTGTGGGACTTGATTACGCAGAAATCTGCGGTCAGCGAGACATTGCCCATCATCACAGTGCTCACGCTCTCGGCAACTGGTTCTGAGATGGACGGAGGCTGTGTCATCAGCAATGTGGAAACCAACGAGAAACTGGGCTATTTCGCTCCCGACAATAATCCCGATGTGTCATTCCTCGATCCCACGAACACTTTCTCAGTGAGTGCCTATCAGACAGCCTGCGGCAGCGTGGACATCATGTCGCACATCTTCGACGTGGCCTATTTCAGCAAGAAGCAGTCGATGGACATGCTGCTGCGCATTCAGGAAGAGGTGCTGAAGACGGTTGTGAAATATGCGCCTGTGGCCGTGAATAAGCCTGATGACTACGAGGCTCGTGCCAATCTGATGTGGGCATCGTCGTGGGCACTCAACAACTTCCTCTACGACGGATTCTTTCAGGCTACCGTCTGCCACTCGATGGAACATGAGTTGTCTGCCTTCTACGACATCACACACGGTCATGGTCTGGCCATCCTTACCCCGCGCTGGCTCTCGTACATCCTCAACGAGGAAACCGCTCCCTTCATCTGCCGCTTCGGCATGAATGTGATGGACGTTGACATGTCGTTGACCATGATGGAGGGGGCCAAGGCTGCAATCAAAGCCCTTGAAACATTCTTCTTTGAGACCCTTGGGCTAAAATCCCACCTCTCAGACCTGGGCATCGACGACAAGAACTTCGTCCTGATGGCCAAGAAAGCCTGCGGCCCCAATGGAGTTCTCCACGGCTTCACCGACCTGACTCCTGCTGATGTGGAGAAGATTTACAGAATGTGTTTGTAAACCAAACCAATTAAAGACAGAGACAATGAAGATATTCAAATATATGATGGCTATTGCCGCACTGCTGACGGCAACGGCATGTAGCGGAAAGAAAGCTGCACCAGAGACAACAGAGACGAATAGCGAGCAGCCTGCTCAGCAAGTAAAAACGGACAAGAAAGCGTTGGTAGTGTTCTTCTCCCACGCTGGGGACAACTACTCAGTGGGCAACATCAAGGTGGGCAACACGAAGATAGTGGCTGACTACATCTCGGAGTTCACGGGTGCCGACCAGTTTGAGATTGTGACCCACAAGTACGACGGTATGGCCTACAAGCCCCTATGCGACCTCGCCAAGGAGGAGCAGCAGAACGGCGAACTGCCTCCGTTTGAAGGCTCGGTAGATGTCTCGAAGTACGACGTCATCTTCATCGGCGGTCCCGTCTGGTGGGGCACCTATCCTCAAGTGATGTTCACGTTCTTCAAGAAGTACGACTTGAACGGCAAGACCATCATTCCCTTTACCACCCATGAAGGCTCCGGCCTTGGCAGTAGCGTGAAGGACGTGAAGAAAGCCTATCCGAAGGCCACCGTTGAACAAGGCTTCAGCATCTATGGCCACGATGTGCGCACGGGTAAGGAGCGAGTAGAAAAGTGGTTGAAGAAGTTAGGCTATCAAGGAAAGTAATATGAAGAAACAAGTATCTGTTTTAGTAGGTGCTGGAAGTATCGGGCTGGCTATTATCCGTCGGGTGTCTGCTGGGAAGCACGTCGTACTGGCAGACTATAGTTTGGAACATGCGGAACAAGCCGCCAAGACATTGGAGAACGCTGGTTTCGAATGCTCGACTATCAAATGCGACCTCGGCTCAAAAGAAGACATCCTGAAGTTGGTGGAATTTGCTACCAGCAAAGGAGAGGTAACGAATGTAGTGAATGCCGCAGGTGTTTCACCCTCTCAGGCTCCAGTAGCAGAAATCCTCCGTGTTGACCTCTACGGAACGAGTGTACTACTGGAAGAATTCGGCAAGGTGATTGCAGAGGGAGGTTCAGGTGTGATTATCTCATCGCAAAGCGGCCATCGTCTGTCGGCACTGCCACAGGAGCAGAACGAGGCCCTGGCAACGACTCCTGTAGATGAACTGCTGGAACTGCCGTTCCTGAAGGAAATCAACGATACGCTGAAGGCCTATCAGTACTCCAAACGTTGCAATGTGCTTCGCGTGATGTATGAGGCTACCCAATGGGGACGACGTGGTGCTACCATTAACTCAATCTCTCCAGGTATCATCATTACGCCTTTAGCCAATGACGAACTGCACGGCCCTCGCAAGGAAGGCTATCTGAACATGATTAAGGGAATGACCGCCCGTCGAGCAGGAACGCCCGACGAAGTGGGCGACTTGGCCGAGTTCCTGATGTCGAGCCGTGGTCGTTTCATCAGCGGTGCCGACTTCCTTATCGACGGCGGTTGCACGGCTTCTTATTGGTATGGTGACTTGCAGTATCTTAAGGCTACGCATTAAAATATGATGAAAGCATTACTGATCAACGGAAGCCCTCACGCTCACGGCTGTACCTTTACGGCTTTGAGCGTGGTGGCTGACGAATTGCAGAGAAACGGCGTTGAGACGGAGATTATCCACGTAGGCCATAAGGACATCCGAGGCTGTATCGGCTGCTATAAATGTCGTGAGTTAGGACACTGTATCTTTGATAAGGACATGGTGAATGAGGTGGCAAAGAAGTTTGAGCAGGCCGACGGTCTAATCATCGGCTCTCCTGTCTATTATGCCGGGCCTAACGGGACGCTCGTCTCGTTTCTCAACCGGCTGTTTTTCTCAGCCTCTTTCTCGAAGCGCTTCAAGGTTGGTGCCGCTGTCGTTTCAGCCCGTAGGATGGGTACGACGGCGACGCTCGACACGCTGAACAAATATTTCCTGCACGGCGAAATGCCCGTGGCCACAAGTCGCTATTGGAATGCCGTGCATGGCAATTCACCCGAAGAAGTAATGAAAGATGAAGAAGGATTACAGACAATGCGTGTGCTGGGGCGCAACATGGCTTTTCTTATCCGTGCCATCCGCGCTGAGCGTGAGCGTAACGGCCTGCCAGAGCAGGAACCCAGACGTATCGCAACAAACTTTATCAAGTAAGAAGATGACCGACAAAGAACAGATAGAAGCCCTCTACCGTGAGATGTATGCGGCGATGGTGTCAAAGGACACGGCAACACTGAACCGTGTCCATGCCGATGATTTCGTGCTGACCCACATGACGGGGATGCACCAGTCAAAGCAAGAGTACATCAGAGCTATTGCAGAAGGTACATTGAACTACTATTCAGCCGAACATGAGCAGATGGACATCAAGGTCGATGGCAATAATGCCACCCTCACAGGTCGTAGTCGAGTCAATGCCGCTGTCTTTGGAGGTGGTCGCCATACATGGCGTTTACAACTATCGTTCAAACTCGTCAATCGTGATAGTCGTTGGCAGTTTATAGCGGCTTCGGCATCAACTTATTGAAGATAATATGAGAACGAAACAGATAACAGCACTTAATGAAGACAAAAAGATAAAACAGCTATATGAAACGGCATTCCCTGAAGACGAACAAATCCCTTGGAAGGACTTGATGCGCCTGGTTGAGGAAATGCCGTTGGATTTCACC
The DNA here is from genome assembly GCA_937892215.1 of uncultured Porphyromonadaceae bacterium. Classification (GTDB taxonomy): domain Bacteria; phylum Bacteroidota; class Bacteroidia; order Bacteroidales; family Muribaculaceae; genus Sodaliphilus. The sequence goes on along the minus strand of CALAVE010000020.1, from coordinate 1,084 downwards.
GCATACTACGATGGCGAAGACTTCTTTGGCTTCACCATCGTCTATCCACGTAAGTCTATCAACTGGTTCTGGTACTTTGCCGTGTGCGAAAAGTTACGCGGCAAAGGCTATGGTCAGACAATACTGACTCAACTGATTGAAAAGTATAGTGCACAAACCTGTGTCTTGGACATGGAAAGTCCTACGCAGGTCTGTGATAATATATCCCAACGCCAGCGTCGTCACGACTTCTACATCCGAAACGGCTTTAGGGACACGAATGTCTATCGTACCTACAACGACATCACTATGACAATAATGATGATGGGCGAAGGTACGTTCACCATGCAGGATTGGGATGACATCATCCACGAACTGCAACAGTTCTGGTGGCCTGACGACATCGAAGAAGAGTAGTGTGGCTCTTTGCCAGACTGCTATCTGTCACGTCTAAAGTCATTCCTGCTATCACCTCTCCACCATGCACTAAGCACGAGGAAGATGACGCGGAAGACTATGACGATGATAATAATGCTTCCAATATCACCCATAAATCATACTTTTAGATTTCAAAACACATTCACTATAGGGATGTTCTGAGCCATTGCCTTACGAATGGTGTAGAACGTTCCACCTTTCTCTCGACCATCATAATAGCCTATGAGCTTAGAGGAGTTGTTCACCATGAACTCATCCCTGTCCAAGAAACACCTTGGATAATAACTCTCACTGAGCACAATCACTTCATCAGCTACCTCCAGCAACCTGTCATATCGCTTTCGGTCATAGAAACTGAAACGACTGGCTTGACCCTTGAAGGGAATTGCAGCTATCAATGTGATGTCGGGATAGCTACGTTTCAGTGAAACGATCGCTTCTGCCGCCATCATATCAAACCCAATGGCAAAACCGGATATGAAATTTCGGATGCCATGCCCATAAGCATCAAGCACTGCATTTGAAAGCCGCTTCTTGACGTGTTCCCTCTGTGCAGCATCGACAAAGCGATGCCCCGTAAAGGCGGCTGTTGCCGCCCTGCTAAATTTTCTTTGTTCCATATAATCATCAATAAGTTGGTACATATCTATATGAAGTCTTTCCGAGG
>CALAVE010000019.1 GCA_937892215.1 uncultured Porphyromonadaceae bacterium | reverse complement strand
AACACTTCGACCACTGCGACAGCACCGCTATCGCCTCGCTTTCCTCTCCCAATACGCGTCTCATCACCAACGCTCGCTGCGCATCCATCCTGGGAAAAGGGGAAATCATGGCTAACGGCGACAGAATGCGCCTGAACCGTGCCATCTCTGTGGAAGCGGTGCCGGCATATAACACCACCCCGGAGCACCTTCAGTTCCACCCCAAGGGACGCGACAATGGCTTCATCCTCAACATCGACGGACTGCGCATTTACATCGCCGGCGACACCGAGGACATCCCGGAAATGGCCGGTCTCGGACACATCGACGTGGCGTTCCTTCCCTGCAACCAGCCTTACACTATGACGGTCAACCAGTTGCTCCGCGCGGCTCGCATGGTCAAGCCTACGGTCCTAATCCCATATCACTACGGCACCACCGACATAAGCTCCGTCCCCGATGCTCTCGCTCCCGATGGCATCAGGGTCCGATTGTTCGAGTGCCTGCGGTAGTCGCTAAGCACCCTCCTATTCTCCGTTCAGAGTATTTCTTCGGCTGTAGTATGGAGTGCAAATGCCTCGGCATACTTGCACCGGCATTCTATTCCCCTGAATCGCTCCATGTACTCATGCCAACCGGAATACAGGTCATCCATATGCTGGCTCACATGGCAGTAGCAGGCCTTGTGCTTCTGCTCCACCACCGGTCCGATGTTAACCCAAGTCGTCGGATGGAACATCTGTGACTGGTCGCCGCTCATCGCCTCGGCGTAGTACAACTTGAACTTACGGCCCAGCCGGCGCCATGCGTCCAGCACCAGCATTCCGCATGCGGCGTGGTCTCGGTGGGAGTCTATCGGCCAGTGGGTTATCACTATGTCAGGGTTCTCGCGCTCTATCATCTCGCGCATCTCTTTGTAACGCTGAAGATTCACCTCGGTGTTGCCGTCTATCTGGTCCATGAAGATATAACGCGCTCCGGTCACAGCGCATGCGGCCTCGCACTCCTTCACACGCACTGCGGCCGCCTCCGAATGGCTCATGCCGGCTATTCCTGCCTCGCCTCTGGTCAGATACACGCACACCACTTCATGCCCGGCCTGGGTAAACAGGCACATCACCCCTCCCGCTATCGTCTCGGGGTCATCGGGGTGCGCCCCTATCACCATCAGTTTCTTCTTCTGGGTCGGAGCTCCGTCTGCTGCCATAGTTGTCATTGGCACGCCCAGCACTGTCGCTCCCACTGCGGCCATTCCGGCAGTCTTTATCATTTCTCGCCTGTTCATAACTCTATGTTAATTTGATGTTTATAATCTCTCAATCCTAATCCGTCTGTCCGGTCGGCCCATTTTGGCTCAATAATTTTCCGACGGCGGCTCATTCCCCTCGGCCGCACCCCACGCCTTGTTGGGCTCTTTGCTCATCTGGAGCACCAGCCGGCCACCGTTCTTCACGTCGTCATAGCCGAACCACGGCTTGTCCCACGTCGTGCCATTAAGCGTCGCGCTTTGGATATACTTGGCATCTCGGCTCGAGCCGGCAGCCTCTATCTCCAGCACGTTTCCGCTGCTCAGATGAACCTTAACGCGCTCAAACACTGGGCTCACTATGTTATACGCCGGTATTCCGGGCGTCACAGGATAGAATCCCATCATGGAGAACACCACAAACGATGTCAGGCCGCCTCCGTCCTCATCGCCGGGCACGCCCATCAGGTCGCTGCGGAACCACGTGTCCAGCATCTGTCGCACGCGTTTCTGCGCCTTCCACGGATAGCCGGCGTAGTTGTAAAGATACGGAATGTGCATCGCCGGCTCATTGGCCATCGAGAACTGACCCACATTGCCGGTGTGGTCGGGGAATTTGAAGTAAAAATCAAATTTTGCTCGGCCCAGGCTCTCGCCGAATGTCCTGTCAAGGTTGGCCTTGAACTGCTCGCGGCCGCCCATCAGGCTCACAAGGTCGGCCACGTTATGCGCCACGTCCCACCTATAGACCCATCCGTTGTTCTCGTCGTAGTATTCACGCGCTCCCATCGTCCCGCCGAAGGTGGGGTCAAAGTCTTTGATGAAATTCCCGTCGCGGTCCTTCGGATAGAAGAATCCTGTCGGCGCGTAGTACAGATTGCGGTAGTTGCGCCCCAGTTCACGATATTTTTCTTTTTCGGCGATATATTTCTTCTGCTTTTTCTTGTCTTTCAGAGTGCTACCCAGATATTCCGCTATGCGCGACAGGGCCCACTGGTCGTACGATGTGCCCAGCGTCACCGCCACTGCCTGACGGTTCTCAAACGTATGTACCGTCGGATCCTCGGTCTCTTTCTCGCCCACATTCAGGGCTGGTATATACCCATGCTCGGCATAGAAGTGACTTAGGTAATTCGCCGGTCGCGGACTCCACGGTGCCAGCGACTTCTCCTCTATCGCCTTGCGACACGCCTCAAAGGCTTTCTCGCCATCCACCTTCAGGCCCAGCCACATTGCGTCGGCAAAACTCCCCACCGTGTGGTTACAGTTCATGCGACGGGTGTCGCCCTCTATCCCGGGGAACGTGGGTATCCACCCTGTCCCGTTTTGCTCAGTCATTCGCAGGAACGAATTCAGTATCCGCTCTTCTTTCTGCCGGTCTATCAGCGCTCGCAGCGGATGCGCGGCATGATATGTGTCCCAAATCCAGTCTTCTGTGTAGAATGGCTCGCCGCCGTCGGAGTGGACCTGATTGTCATCACCGCTCCAGTAACGGCCGTCCTCGCTGATGCAGATGGGACGCTCGCAGATGCGGTAAAGCGACGTGTAGAACACTGTGCGCTGCTGCTCGGTGCCGCCTTCCACCTCTATCTTGCCCAGTTCTCGGTTCCATTCTGCTCTTCCTTTTTGAGCCAGGGCGTCCAGGTCATAGTCGCTAATTTCTCGGCGTAGGTTGGCTTTTGCCTGCTCCTCGCTGATGAACGACACTCCATAGCGTAGCCGCACTTTGTCTCGGCTCTTTCCGAAGTTCATCATCACACACTCGCCGCTCACGCGCAACACCGACTCGGGTTTTGTCTCCGCCTCCAGATACACGTAAACTTTCGTGGCACCGCTCACCGTCTGCCAGCCGCTTATCCAGTCGGAACCGAAACTTATCTCACCCTCGCGGCTACTCACACCTATTCTGCGCTCCCCAGCGTCTTTAAACGCTATCTCATAGAGTGCCGACTGGTGGCTCACCGCATATCGCGCGGCCATCCGGTTATCATCAAATTCCACGTCAAACCCATACGGTTTAATATGCTCATTATCATAATTGTAGGCCACTGCAGTCTTTAGGTCATCTCCTATCTGCGGCAGCAACTTGAATGCCGACCGTTCGCGGTGATTTGTCACTATTATGGGCAGTCCGTTGATGTATTCTGTCACATAATCGTAGCGGTCAGGATATACCCTGAGCAAACTGTTTGGCAGATGTATCGTGGGGAACGTCGGCACCAGCAGGTGACTCACGTTGCCAATGTACGGATTCACATAGTCCACCGCATCTTTTGCTGTTGCGGTCATCCCGGTCGCCACCACTGCGGCCAATATCATGCCCAGAACACGACAAATAATTCTTTTTCCCATTTTTTTAGATTTATATTTCCACTTGAATTTAGAGTTTTTCTTTTCCGCAAATTTAAGAAATTACGGAGATTTCCCGAAATTTAAGCGTACCTTTTTACGTCTTTTGCGATTTTGTCCCTTTTTTCCCGCTTTCTCTCACAACTAATTACTAACTTTGCACGATTTTTTTAACATCTACCGTTTCGTGAAACGTAACCACCTGCATACTGTAGTCTGGATAACTCTATCGCTTGTGATTATCCTGGTTCTCATGCGCTGGATTCCATCACTGGAATTTGGCGACTGGCAGTCGCGGCGTGTCGATATCCTTTCCGATGTACTCGCAAATGACAGCGGAACAGACCCCGACTCTGTTGCGGCCCCCGCTTCCGTTGTTCCACTGCAAGTGGTTGACTCTTGCCCTCCGGGAGTGACTTGCATCATGGACTTCGCCAACGACTCTGCTCAGGGCATGGAGCCGCTCTACAGGGCTCTAAGCCAAGTCAACTCGCTCGGCCGACCTGTGAGAATAGCCGTTCTGGGCGATAGTTACATTGAGGGGGACATCGTCACCGCCAAGTTCCGCGAGCTCATGCAGAAGCGCTTCGGTGGCTCCGGTGTGGGGCTCATCCCCATCACAAGTGACTCGCCTGGTTTCCGCCACACCGTCATGCACTCTTTTGGCAACTGGGAAGACCATCATGCCAACGATAATTCGGGATACAACTCGCAGTGGGCCAACATCACCGGACACTACTTCTTCGCCAAATCTAAGGCTTGGGTGGAACTCCGTGGCGTGAAGGATTTCCTCTCTCACCTCGATACCTGCTCGCAGTCGTCAATCTATTTCTCTACCTCTAACACAGTAACCATCGCGGCTGGTATCAACGGCGGCGATCCGCACTACTTCTCGGCCGAACCTAACACGGGGGTCTCTGTGCTCTCTGTCTCCGGACGCATCGGACGGGTGCGCTGGGATGTGCCGCAGCCCTGTAACGGCACCACATTCTACGGCGTTTCGCTCGACTGCGACCGCGGGGTCGTTGTAGATAACTTTGGGCTGCGCTCGGCCAGCGGCTACCACTTGTCGGCCATCAGCGACTCGCTCATCACGGCGTTCGACAGGGCAAGGCACTACGACCTTATCGTCTTTGCCTACGGTCTGAATGTGGCCGGAAAAAACCAGACCAACTTTAGCGGATATTACGGCAAAATGACAGCCATTATCTCGCGTTACAAGAGGCTTTTGCCGCACACCGGCTTCCTCGTCATGAGCGTGGCCGACCGCGAGGGGCGTGATGCTGCAGGCAATTTCAAGACTTTCCCGGGCGTACATCACATCGTGGCCACTCAGCACAGAATCGCCGCCGATTGCCACGTGGCATTCTGGAACCTCTACGAGGCTATGGGCGGCGAGGGCAGCGTGGTGAAGATGGCTCAGAACCACGAGGCTAACCTCGACTACACCCACGTCAATCACAAGGGGGGCAAGCGACTGGGCGAGCTGCTTTTCAGCGCCATTGCCTGGGGACAGGAGTGTTACGAGAAGTCTCATCCTAAACAGCAATAACTTCTATGGGAGACTTCTTCAGAAACATATCGCTCTGGTTCTCCGATGCTTGCTCAGGCATCAGCCTTGATGCCGTCCTCAGCCAGTTATCCTACGACCCGCTTGCCCCGATGATTTTCAGCAGCGGCGTGTTCCTGTGGCTCTTCGCAGCGTTTATCGTGGTTTATGCGGCTCTTAACCGCACCACCTCAGCCCGATTGCTTTTCGTCACGCTATTCAGTTATTACTTCTACTACAAGAGTAGCGGTTTCTACTTCTTCCTGCTGGCCGTGGTCACCTGTTCCGACTTCATCATCGCCCGCGCCATCAGCCGCACTCAGGCGCAGGCGGCTCGCAAGCGGCTCGTCGCGCTTTCGCTCTTCGTGGACCTGGGACTGCTGGCCTACTTCAAGTACACTAATTTCTTCGGACACATCTTCGAAGGCATCACCGGATACCCGTTCCACGACCTGGACATTTTCCTGCCGGTGGGCATCTCTTTCTTCACCTTCCAGTCGCTTAGTTACACCATCGACGTGTATCGTGGCAAGATTCAGCCGCTCTCGTCGCTGCTCGACTACGCTTTCTACGTCTCGTTCTTCCCGCAACTCGTGGCCGGACCCATCGTGCGGGCCGCCGACTTCATTCCGCAAATACACCAGCCGCTTACCGTCACTCGCGAAATGGTGGGCACAGGCATCTGGTTCATCGCTACCGGACTTTTCAAGAAAGCCGTAATCAGCGATTACATCAGCGTCAACTTCGTGGAGCGTGTTTTCGCCGACCCTTCGCTCTATAGCGGAGTGGAAAACCTGTTCGGCGTTTATGGTTACGCCCTGCAAATCTACTGCGACTTCTCAGGCTATAGCGACATGGCCATCGGTATTGCCCTCCTGCTGGGATTCCGGTTCAACATCAACTTCAATAGCCCCTACAAGTCGGCTTCCATCACCGAGTTCTGGCATCGCTGGCACATATCGCTCTCATCGTGGTTGCGCGACTACCTCTACATCTCTCTCGGCGGCAACCGTAAAGGCAAGATCCGACAGCACCTCAACCTCTTCATCACCATGTTCCTGGGCGGCTTGTGGCACGGAGCGTCGTGGAATTTTGTCATCTGGGGTTCCATGCACGGTCTCGCTCTTTCGGTACACAAAATCTGGATGCGACTCACAGGCCAGAAACCCGGCACGCCGCACCGTAACCGCATCGTGCAGGCTCTCTGCGTTCTGCTCACCTTCCACTTCGCCTGCTTCTGCTGGATTTTCTTCCGCAACAAGGAACTTTCCTCGTCTCTGCAGATGATTTCGCAAATCGCCACCAACTTCCAGCCACAGGTGACACCGCAACTCTTCGCCGGATACTGGAAAGTGTTCGCGCTTATGGCCGTGGGCTACATCCTGCACTTCGTGCCTTCGCGAGCCGAAGAAGCCTGCAAGCGCGCATTCGTCAAGTTGCCGGCCGTCTGCTACGTAATCGCGCTGGCTCTGCTCGTGTGGGTGGTGGTGCAGGTCAAGTCCAGCGAAATCCAGCCCTTCATTTATTTCCAGTTCTAAACATCTCATCACCATGAACCGACTCAACGAATTAGAAACAGCGCCTGTGGGCCGTCTCCTGTGGAAGTACAGCGTTCCGTCTGTGGTGGGGATTGTGGTGATGTCTATCTACAACGTTATCGACCGCATTTTCATCGGGCAGGGCGTTGGGGCCGACGCCATAGCAGGTCTCGCCATCACTTTCCCTGTGATGAACATCAGCTCGGCATTCGGCGTGCTGGTGGGCGTGGGTGCCAGTTCACGCATCTCGGTGGTGCTGGGAATGGGCGACAAGCCGCAAGCCAAGCAGATTCTGGGCAACAGCATCGTCCTGACACTGGTTTTCGGCACTTTCTACATCCTGGTGCTCGGTCTTCTGCTCGACCCCATTCTACGCCTTTTCGGTGCCAGTGACACGTCTCTCCCCTACGCGCACGATTTCATGTTCTACCTCCTCCCGGGGCTGCTCATGAACAACCTCTGCTACTCCTACAACAACGTGATGCGCGCCACCGGCTACCCCACCAAGGCCATGATTACCATGTTCATCGGTGCCGGGCTCAACGTGATTCTTGCACCCATATTCATTTTCGCTCTGGGATGGGGCATCAAGGGTGCCGCAATCGCCACCGACATTTCCATGGGCACGTCGGCACTATTCGTCATGATTCACTTCTTCAACCCCAAGAGCGAAATCCACTTCACGCCAGGCACCTACCGGCTGCAGCGACGCATCATCATGCCGGTCCTCGCCATCGGTGCCGCTCCATGCATAGTCAACACTGCCGGATGTGTGGTCAACGGCATCATCAACAACACCATCTACTACTACGGCGGTGACTCAGCCGTGGCGGCTATGGGTATATTCGTCACTTTCACCCAACTGATTATAACTTTCATCATCGGCGTATGCATGGGCATGCAGCCCATCGTGGGGTACAACTTCGGCGCACGCCGTTACGACCGTCTAAAGCGCACCTTCTGGCTCGCCGCGGCAGTATGCACCGCCGCCAGCGTGCTCTGCACTCTCATGGGACAACTCACACCCTCGCTCATCGCGCGCCCATTCACCTCCGACCACGCTCTTATACAAGCCACCGACTACGCTCTGCGACTCACCACCATCATGTTCTGGTGCGCCGGTTTCCAGATAGTCGTCACTAATTTCTTCCAGGCCATCGGCGAAGTCTCCAAGTCCATCTTCATGAGTCTATCAAGGCAAGTCCTATTCCTCATTCCCTGCCTGCTCATCCTACCGGAATTCCTGCAACTCCGTGGCGTATGGCTCTCATTCCCTCTCGCCGACATTCTCTCCTTCATCGTGGCAATAGTGCTCATAGTCAAGGTGTTCCACAAAATCAATCGCCTGATTCAAACCACATCCCACCACTAAGACAACCACCACTTCGTCATCCAAACTACTCGCCATTAATCTTTTTTAATAATTATTTGCGCATTTTTACGTGTGTGTATCATATAATTGAACTAATTTTGCATTCGATAAACGAGACTAGAAAAGTTAGTTATTAATTGTCTATATCAAACGACTGAAACCAACTGTTTTATAACTACAACCGGCAGCAGTCCCAACAACGTTTGAGGACACGCCACTGCCACGTTTTGAGCCCGAGAGCAACAAACAACAACATATATACTTGAATTTTGGTTATGAGGGAAGTGTGCTTTTGTGAAAAAGTGCACTTTCGTTTTCCCCATACCACTCCCGTTTTATCCCGTTAGCCCACAACAAATATTACCACGTTATCACCTTATCAACAATTGCTTGTTGCTCACTGGCGGTACGACGGAGGTAGATGCGAGTTGTTTCAATGCTCTCATGTCCCATCAGGTCTGCAAGCAGAGATATGTCGTTGAACTTTTCGAGGAAGTTTTTTGCGTAACGATGTCGGAATGAATGGGGATAAACCACCTTTGGATTCAAGCCGTACTTCACCGCAAAGTTCTTCAACTGCTGTGCTATACCACGAGTGGTTATCCGCTCCCCAAATCGATTGAGAAACAGATAACCACTTTCTCTTTTGTTGGCTGAGAGCCATTCTTGTGCTTCATCACGCAGTTTCTTAGGAATGAACAGGCGACGAATCTTGCCGCCTTTGGTGTAAATGTCGTAATAGCCCACATTTACATGCTCTACCTTCAGTTGCACTAATTCGCTGACTCTCGCCCCTGTAGCAGCGAGGAAACGAACTACAAAGTACCACTCCAGATTGTCTTCCCTCTTCAATTTGTTCTTCAAGAAGATGTAGTCAGCATTGCTGATGACATTCTCCAGATAAGTACGCTGCTGCACCTTTACAGATTTCAGACGAAGACGTGGCTTTCGCAAATACTCCAGATACTTGTTCAATGCCTGGATCCGAAGGTTTACGGTCTTTGGCTTGAACGTCTCAATGAGATACGTCTTGTAGAGCAACAAGTTCTTCTTCGTCAATTCCTTGTGTCTGGAATTGAAATCGTTTACAGCATAGATGTATGCTGAAACGGTGTTCTTCGCCATGTTGGAATGGGTCAGATACTCTTTAAATTTTTCAACCATGATAATGATATTATAATTGTCTTCCGGGGAATAGCCCCCATAACAATATATCATGGTCGTTTACTCGGTTTAGTTCCTATTATGAGAAGTTCGCTGACGGAAAGGTGGTCTGTATTGACGATGAAATACCGTTTGAGATACCAAAAACGTGGGAATGGTGCAGACTCTCATCACTTTTTCTAATCAATCCAAAGAACAATGTAGAAGATGATACGGATGCTGCATTTATTCCTATGGAGAAGATTGATGCAACCTATCTGTCAAATTTTTCGTTCTCTGTTCGAAAATGGGGTGAAATCAAATCTGGATTTACACATTTTGCAGATGGAGATGTGGCATTTGCAAAGATTACACCATGTTTCCAAAACCGCAAGTCCATGATTTTGAGAGAGCTTCCAAATGGAATTGGTGCTGGTACGACAGAATTAAAGGTTCTTCGTTCATATGGGAACACTATTTCTACGGAGTATCTGTTGTTTTTTCTTGAAAGTCCTTACTTCGTAGAGGAAGCAATTTTCAAAGGGACTGCAAACCAACAGCGAATTATTTCTGGCTATCTTGAAAATAAACTTTTTCCGTTGCCTCCACTAATTGAACAACAGCGTATAGTGGATAGAATAAACACATCTTTTGTCGTCGCAGAAACATATGGGATTGCACAGGAAAAGTTAGATTCCTTGAATAACAATCTTAATCTATCGCTTAGGAAATCCATTCTTCAAGAAGCAATTCAAGGAAAGCTTCTTCCACAAGACCCGAGCGACGAGCCAGCATCTATACTTCTTCAACGTATCAGAGAAGAGAAGCAACGACTTGTCAAAGAGGGTAAGTTGAAGAAGAAGGATGTCGTGGACTCTGTTATCTACAAAGGTGACGATAACAAGTATTATGAGCAGATAGATAGAACTTCCTTACAAATAGAGGCTGATTACACATTCCCTGATACTTGGGAAGTTGTTAGGTTGGCTCATATTTGTAGGCTTATAGATGGTGAAAAGAAAGAGGGCAACTATATCAGCCTTGACGCAAAATATTTGCGAGGTAAATCATCTGGGGACATTGTACCCAAAGGCAAATTCGTTTCAACAGGTGATAACATCATCCTTGTAGATGGAGAGAATTCTGGAGAAGTGTTTGATGTCCCACACGATGGATATATGGGTAGCACTTTCAAGCAACTCTGGGTGAGTAGCTGTATGTACCTCCCATACGTGCTGTATTTCATTCAGTTTTACAAGGACTTACTCCGCAACTCCAAGAAAGGAGCTGCCATTCCACATTTGAATAAAGAGATATTTTATTCTTTGGTTATAGGCATCCCACCATATAAAGAACAGGAAAGGATAGCAATACGCATAAGAGAAATAATCGATAGGATAAGGGGTTAACTCCCCTTTATCCTATCAAATAGTTCTTCTATCTTTATCACAATACGCTGTTCGTCCTCTTTTGGCGGTATAGGAATCAGTGTAGTTGCCAGGCGTTCTTTGCCAATATTATAAAAGGCTTGTCCTGATTTGTTCGTGATGGACTTCATAAACTCAATGGCAGACGGAGAACTCATAAAGTATAACAGGAATTTAGCCAACCATTTATCAGAATAATGTGGCCGAAGAACAAAGACAAAACCTCCAACTGTAACATCTGGCATATCATGTTCAACTCTTGCCATTTTACCTATATTCTCCAAACTCGTTACTGCCGGGGTGATAATGTCATTCTGTTTTAGTAGAATACTTTCTTTTACTTGTTCTTGTGCAAGAAAAATATCATCAGCTTTCTGTACAATTTCAAAGGGCAGTATGTTGCCACCTCTCAATATACGAACACCACGGCAATCGGTCTTAGCTTCATCTTTTCTAAATGTTGCACCCGTAAAGATTGAGCATACGTCACGAAACCGACACCATTCCCAATTATAGGGAATTTCAAAAGGTATTTCCTCTGTTATCTCTATGGTTTCTTGCCCTATCTGCTCATAATACTTGCTACTATGTCAAATGAGCAAACACCTCATCTATACGATTAACTATGCGTTTTTGTTCTTCGTAAGGAGGTAGAGGAACCAGATAGGCTTTGACTGTATTGGTCGCTAATTCCTTTTGTTTGGTACTGCCATCCGATTTATCTTCTATAACAGATTGAACGGTATAACTCGAAAAATATGCATAAAGAAATTCGGGGCTAACAAATTTTTTGAGAGTTCGTATTACAGTGACATGACTATCCGCTACTGCCAACTCATAAGGATTGAGTTTGGAATAATATATAGCCATGCGTCCAAGCGTTCCAAGCCCAGTTGAGTTCCACAGCAAATCTTTATTTTGCAACTTCCGCTCTTCTCCATAACTCGAAATGGTTTCTGGTACGATAAACTGTGCCTTTTCAATAGAGAAACCGCTCCATTGATTACACTTTTGGGCAATAACTGGATATTTCTTGATGGGTGAATACTTAGGTGATTTCCCTCGTTGTATGTACTCGCAAATATCATCTAACCGAACCCATACCCATGTGTCAGGAATCTCAAAAGGTATTTCCTCATCGATGCAGACAGTGTCTTTACCTTTCTTCTCGAAGTACTTGTTATCGTCACCACGGAAGATGGTGCTGTCGATAACATCCTTCTTCTTCAACTTACCTTCTTTTACAAGACGTAACTTCTCTTCTTTGATGCGCTCTAAGAGAACTGACGCTGGCTCGTCCGCTGGGTCTTGTGGCACAAGTTTTCCTTGGATGGCTTCTTGTAATATACTTTTGCGGAGCTTAGATTTAATACCCTCATTAAGAAGATTCTGTTCGACCTGACTATGGGCATATCTTTCGACGTAAGGAAGAATTATTCTAATTTGGGAAACAATTCTATGTTGCTCTTCAATTGGAGGAACAGGCATTAAATGAGCAATAAGTTTTTCTCTTGAAATATTAGGTTGCGCTCCACCTTCACCCTTCTTAATAAAATCAAGTTGGCTACCCATTAAGAAATAGAATAGATACCAGTTAAAAATGCCGATAGGTGTACAAGCACAACAAGCCTGATTGGTTGTCATCTCTTTTCCTACTATAGCCACTTTACCGATTGTCGCACCATACATGGCAATCATGACATCACCAACCTTGTTTAATCGTAATGAGCACTCTTTAAAAGCCCTTTCCGTAATTTTTATTTCTGTGTCATAGACGACATCATTATTAAGTTCTCCTGTTCTCAGCCAGAGGATATTCCCATTATAGTATTCTATATTACTTTTGGCTGGAGTTGCACCAGCTCCCCATTCTCCGATGCTTCCCATTCTGCACCATTCCCATCCACAAGGTAAAGAGTATGGCAGTTCATCGTCTATGCATTTTACCTCGCCAGTTGCAAGTATCTTCTCATAGTAGGAATTGTCCTCACCACGGTAAATGATAGATTCTTTCTTGTCTTTTTTTATTTTCCCTTCCTTTATGAGTCGTGCCTTTTCTGCCCTGATTTTTTCAAGCAGGACTGATGCTGGCTCATCGTTTGGGTCTTGGGGAACAAGTTTTCCTTGTATAGCCCACTGTAATATGCTATTTTTAAGTTGCTTTCCTGTCATAATTAGAAATATTTACGTCCGCTTCCTTCACAATCGGTAAATTGCGTTTACTGTGAATATCGTTGTTATTCAGCAGAGTCTAAGGAAGCTTGATTTTATTCGACTGCTCATCAAATTCCTCTATCCATTCTCTCATCTTTGCTTGAAGCAGGTTTTTCTCTGGAATACATAATTCGTATGATGTGGCATATACATTGGCGTCTTCAGGCAAGGTCAATTCCACAAGGGCATCATCTTTGTCTTTACACAGTAGAATACCAATCGTAGGCTTTTCAAAAGCCTCTTTGACATGTCGGTCATAGTAGTTGACATACATTTGCATCTGACCGAGGTCTTGGTGTGATAGGTCACCAGCCTTTAAATCCACGAGGACATAGCATTGAAGCAGACGGTTATATAGCACCAAGTCCACATAGAAGTGCTTCTCGTTGAACGTGAACTTCTTCTGCCTTGCCTCAAACAAGAAGCCCTTTCCCATTTCAAGCAGGAAATCCTGCAGTTTGGTGATAATTGCCGATTCCAAACTTGATTCGCTGAAACTGCTATCACGATGTAGTCCAAGGAACTCTAACGTAAGAGGGTCTTTTATGATATCTTTAGGCTTTTCTATCGTTTGTCCTTCTTGCGACAGGCGCATGACTTCCTCTTTATCACGACTCAGTGCCAGACGCTCATAAAGGCTTGCCCCATATTCGCGTTTTAATTGTCGTACACTCCAGTCTCGTTTGTGACACTCAATCTCGTAGAAACGACGTTCCTTCTCATCCTTAATGCGCATAAGCACCAGATAATGAGACCAGGAGAGGGTGAATTGGTGAACTCTGTTTGCTACACCCAATTGAATTTCTTCTGCACCGCAGACTAATTCTGGGGAATTGGGTAAACACTGTTTATCTTTTTTTTCTAGAATAGGGTCCACATTGTAGACCACTTTTTGATTTTGATGTCCGTCCAATTGGGTCCACACTGTGGACCCAATCATTTCCTCTCTGTATGTCAGATAGAAAAATCGGCATTTTTTTAGGGTCTCAACCGACCAACCTTGTCCGTATTTATTTGTCAAACGTGCCGATAGATTCTTCAAGACAGCTTGGCCATATTGAGCCCGTTGCTCACCTTGTTGCTCATCCTCAACAATATATTGCCCGACACCATAATAGGTGTAAACCATTGTTGTGTCAATGGTAGTCTTAACCCTCTTGTGGGCAATGTCTATCAGAGCGGATATACGCTCAAACAGAGCCTCTTCCCTTAATCGTATGTCATTCATGCTTCATCAGGTTTGATGTCAATCCCCAAGATGCGCTGAATCTCAGAAAGTGTCTTGTCTATCTCATGGTCGAGAGCAGCGCGTTTCTTGTAATAGTCTGCAAGCAGTTCTGCAGGAGGTAGTATTTCTTCTTCGTCCTTTGGGAACTTGCATTGGTCGAAGTTACAATCCATGTCAAGAAGCTGTTGTGCGGTAAAGCAACGTGATTTCTCATCGTTGTTCTCTTCATCAACAATCTCTTGCCGGTTATTCCACCAGTCAATGATTGGTTGGCAGTGCTCAGCTCGCATTGGCTTTGTCTTAGAAAAATGCTTATAGCCCTCTGGCATGTCAAGGCGATAGAACCATGTTTCTTTCGTGCTGAGGCCTTCTTCTGCGCCTTCTGCCTTTTCATTGTTGAAGAAAAGGACGTTAGTGGCTATGCTTGTATATGGTGCGAAGATGCTGCCAGGCAGTCGGATGATGGTGTGAAGGTTGAACTCACGTAACATTTTCTGTTTGATAGCCAGCTTTGCATTGTCTGTGCCAAACAGGAAACCGTCTGGCAAGATTACCGCTGCACGGCCTTTTTCAGCAAGACGATACATAATAAGCACCATGAAGAGGTCTGCAGTCTCGCTTGAACTCAAATCGGATGGGAAGTGCTGCTTGATGTCGTTCTTCTCGCTGCCTCCGTATGGTGGATTCATTAATACTACATCGAACTTGTCTTCATCCGTATAATTAAGTACATCCTTCGTCAGGGAATTGTCGTGCATCACCTTTGGAGAATCAATGTCATGCAGGAGCATATTCGTGACACACAACATGTAAGGGAATTGCTTCTTCTCTATTCCATAGATTGATTTTGCATATTCCTCCTTGTCTTCTGCAGTCTGCACCTTCTTATCAAGGGCTTTCAGCCAGCTTGTTATGAAACCGCCAGTACCACAAGCAAAGTCTGCCATCTTCTCACCAACCTTAGGGTTGATGATTTCAGCCATAAAGTCAGTCAGGGCACGTGGCGTATAGAACTCACCTGCTGAACCTGCCGACTGCATCTCCTTCAGGATGGATTCGTATATCTCACCAAAAGCATGACTTTCCTCATAATCGCCAAGGTCAAGTTGGTCAATGACATTGATAACCTGGCGAAGCAACACGCCGTCCTTCATATACTGGTTTGCGTCCTCAAAGGTAGTACGAACAATGGCACTACGCATTGGCGTGTCAGGCGTAACCTCCAGCCCCTTCAATGTTGGGAAAAGAGTGTCATTGACAAACTTCAAAAGATTGTCGGCAGTTAGAGCCTCCCCGTCCCCATTGTCTTTTGCCCAGTTGCGCCATCGACAATTCTCAGGAATGAAGGACTTGTAATCATCCTCATTAAACTCCCAATCGTTTTCCTTCTCATCATATACTTTTAAGAACAACATCCATGCGATTTGCTCGATACGTTGGGCATCGCCGTTGATACCAGCATCGTTGCGCATGATGTTTCGGATGCTTTTTACAAAATTGTTAAGTGCCATATGTGGTTATGCTATGTTATTATAAATTAATTCTTCAAGTTCCTTTACTGCCGAGAAATATTGTTGGTTTCCGCCGAAGAATTTTGCTATGTTTGCAGGTGAACCCATCTGACGGAACGGATCAAGGCGTAAGACAGTCCTGTTCTCCAATTGAGTAATGCCATCATTAGCATATTTCTCTAACAGTGCCTCAAGTACCTTTCGGGCTTTTTCTCCATATTTATTGAATATGTCACGTTTCTTTACATTCTCTGCACGTTCGCGACGGGTTAACGGTTTCTTTCCGTAGGCTATATGGCAAATGAAATCGAAGTCATCAACATCTTCCATGTCCTTGTCTTGCTTCAAGGCTTGAAGGTCTATGCCATTCTCAAGCAGCAGGTCAGTAATCTCTGTTTTCTTATCTGCTGCATTCCAGTGTTGAATGAAGTCATCGAGGTTGGCATAGGTGTCGTTGATGTTCTTACGTGTGTAGTCTGTTATGCTTTCCGTACGTAGGAGTTTTCCGTTGGTGTCATATACAGATACTACTTTGTTGATTACTTCTACGGTGCAACCGTCCTTGTTGACTATCGGTTTCTCTGCCGACCAATTGCCTTCGTGCCTATCATCGGGAACAGGAGGATAAGGATTTGGCTGAACATCATGGCCTTGCTGTCCGTATCCCTCATGTACTTCTATCGGACCGTTCCAGTCTGGGTCGGCAAAAAGGCGGGTGACATTACGAAAATCCATTATGGTAAAATGGGTTTTGCCTTCCTTTTCCCTTATTCTGGTACCTCGACCTATGATTTGCTTGAACTCTGTCATGGAGTTGATGCGCTGGTCAAGCACTATGAGTTTGACCATCTTGCAATCCACACCTGTTGACAACAGTTTGCTTGTCGTAGCGATTACAGGATATTTTGAGGCAACAGATATGAAATAGTCCAATTTAGATTGACCGTAAGGGGCGCTGCCAGTAATACGGACAACATAGTCTGGATTCTTTTTGCACATGTCGGAATTCTCGTTTGTAAGTGCTGTGCGCATACGATCAGCGTGGTCCTCATCAGCACAGAATACTATGGTTTTTGCCATTCTGTCTGTGCTTTTCATATATTGTGTTATCTCATGTGCAACTTCACGGATACGGTCTTCTATAATGATGTTATAGTCGTAGTCAGAGTTGTTGTATATACGGTCTTCTATCAAGTTGCCGTTTATGTCTCTTTGACCTTTTGAGGGGCGCCATTCATCTCCGATGTTCGTCGTGACGTTTATAACCTTGAAAGGAGCAAGGAAGCCATCTTCAATTCCCTCCTTTAGACTGTAGGTGTAAATAGGTTCTCCAAAATAAGTTATGCTCGATTGATATTTAGTCTCTTTGGGAGTCGCTGTCATACCTAATTGGATGGAATCGGTGAAGTATTCCAGTATTTCACGCCAATTGCTGTCATCTTTTGCACTGCCTCTGTGACACTCATCTACAATAACCATATCAAAGAACTCTGGCTTAAATAGTTCCTTGTAGTTCTGCTTGCCGTCTTGACCGATGAGTTGTTGATAGAGGGCAAAGTACACTTCGTATGCAGTGATTCCGCTTCCTAAATCTTGTTGGTAACTTACTTTATGTATGGTTTTGTTGAGTGGTTTGAAATCTTGTTGTATAGATTGATCAACCAATACATTTCTGTCTGCCAGATATAATACTTTCTTCACCAGGCCGGCCTTCAAAAGACGATAGACAATTTGGAAAGCGGTGTATGTCTTGCCTGTTCCTGTAGCCATGACAAGTAGAAGACGTTTCTTCCCTTGTGCTACGGCATTTACGGTACGGTTTATTGCATTTCGCTGATAGTACCGAGGTGGGAAAATGTCCTGGCCAGAGCAGTATGGTTGGGAAATAATGGTTTTCTCTTTATCGCTCAGACCATTGCCGTCGTTGCTTTCGGAAATGAATCTTGAATACAGTTCCTGTTTAGTCGGGAAGTCATTCATGGAGAAAGAGCGTTCTTTCCCTGTAAGGAAATCGTACTCTTGAAATCCTTGGCCATTGGAACTGAATGCAAACGGAACGTCCATCATTTGCGCATATTCTTTGGCTTGCTGCATACCAAAACTCACAGAGTGGTTAGCATCTTTTGCCTCGACTATGGCGATAGGTGTGGCATGGTTATAATACAGCACATAGTCTGCGAACTTGGGTTTCTCACGTGCAACAAGGTTTCCTTTAAGGTTAATCTTACCATCTGTAAGCTTAACCTTGGTTTCCATCGTTATGTCTTCTTTCTTCCAGCCTTTTTGCTCAATACTGGGAGTAATGTAGCGGAATTTTATATCTTCCTCAGACAGTGCATGTATATTATCCATAAGCAACTTCCGGTAAGTGTATATTATAGGAATATGACACAAAGATAATCAATTTCTCTCAAAAAGTGAAGTTTTATTCGTCAAATAAGGTAAAGACTGCGTATTTTATCTCATTTTTGCAGCAAAACGATATCTTTACATCCTTTTTCTTCTGCTTTTTTGTTGCTTATTGGTGATAAAACTTTTTTGATTTCTGCTCCGCAGGAGCATGGGAAGAGAGTGCAATAAGTCTAAATAAATTGTGAAAGCCGTTAGGGGCTATAGTCCGCGAGCCTTGTATATGCGTTCCTTGGCATCGTTAATTTCCTGGAACTTACGCTTCGCCGCCTCCTTCACGTCATTGCCCAACGTAGCCACACGGTCGGGATGATACTGCAGCGCCATCTTACGGTAAGCCTTGCGCACCTCGTCGTCGGTGGCAGTGGACGGTATGCCGAGAACCTTGTAGGCATCCTCCAGAGTGGTGCCGCCGAGAGAGAACAGCTGGTCCACGGCCTTTACGTCAAGTCCCAGCGCCAGTGCTATGTCGCGCATCGCCTCCGTCTCCCTCTTGTCCACATGGCCGTCGGCCTTCACTACGGATGCAAGGAAAGACAGCAGCTGCAACCGCTGCTCCGGTTGCATGGCAGAGGCTACTATATAGCATGACCTCATCACCCTGCTGCGCCATGCCGACGAACTCATGCGCTTGCGCTCCTCAAAGATGGTGAGCATACGCTTGTTACATGCGTCGGCGGTGCGGCTGTCGAAGTTCTGACGCAGGAAGGTGCGCATCACCTCCATCTCAGAGTGCATGATGCGACCGTCAATGGCAATGACATACGCCGAAATCTCAAGCAGGCTGTTCAGGAACAGAGTGCGTGGATTGTCGCTGGCATGCATGGTGTTACGGTTGTTGCGGCTGGAGTAATAGCTGCCTCTGTCGGCAGTGCCATACGTGTTGCCGTATGAGGAAAACCGCTGCGTATCGCCGTCGTGAGAGAATGTTGACTGCAGGAAAGAACCAACGAACCATCCTATTACGGCACCGATAAAGCCGCCGAAGTATAAACCTATAAGTGCTCCTACTAACTTCAGTATCATAATAAATTTTGTATCAAACAGATAGCAAAGGTACGTTTTTATTTCTGTATATACAAATAATAATGGAAAAATTTGGTCATGTCAAAAAAAATGCCTACCTTTGCATCCGCAAATTGCGTCAAAGCGTCCAGTATGCTTGGCGTATGCTGCATAAATCATTTATTATTAACATTTTAAACTAAAAAGACAAAGCAATGATTATTGTACCTGTTAAAGATGGCGAGAACATTGAGCGCGCCCTGAAGAAGTTCAAGAGAAAGTTTGAGAAGACTGGTGTCGTTAAGGAACTCCGTACACGTCAGCAGTTCAACAAGCCTTCTGTACTCAAGCGCCTCAAGATGGAGCACGCTGTCTATGTGCAGAAGTTGCGTCAGGCCGAGGAGGACTAAAAAAAAGACGCGAAAAAATTTGGCGGTCTGAATAAAATTGCGTAAATTCGCAATATGATAGCCGAAGACTTTCTCAGATACATGGAGGCAGAGCGCGAGGCGTCGCCATTGACGGTAAAGACATACCGCGATGCCATAGACGACTATCTTATGTTCCTGGGGAAGCTCGAAGGCGATATCAAACTCGAAGATGCCGACAGCGACGTGGTGCGCGACTGGGTGGAGGATATGATGGAACGGGGCTACAAAGCTACCAACACCTGTAAGAAACTCAGTGCTGTGAAGTCACTTTACAAATACGCACTGCGCAAAGGCATTATAACACATGACCCTGCACACAGCATAAGTGGTCCGAAGAAACAGAAGGCGCTGCCGGTGTTCCTTAAGGACAATGAGGCGGAAGAACTGTTTGACGGAATAGAGTGGGACAGAGATGATATAATAGATGTACGTGCGCGAACATTATTATTACTACTCTATACCACGGGCATAAGAAGGGCGGAACTGATATCTCTGAGGGACCAGGATGTGAATACTGTGACGCATGAGATAAAGGTGACGGGAAAAAGACGCAAACAGCGTATAATACCCCTCGGCGAAGAGATGCTGGCAGAACTGGAGCACTACCGAAAGGTGCGCGATGAACAGCTGCCGGTTGTAGAGGGTGAGGAGGCGCTCCTCCGGAATGACAAGGGCGGGGCGATGAGCGAGATGCAAGTGTACGGCATCGTCAGGCATTACCTCTCGATGGTGACGACACAGAAGAAACGCTCCCCTCACGTGCTGAGACACTCCTTCGCTACGACGATGCTTAACCACGATGCTACGCTCAACAGCGTGCAGAAACTGTTAGGTCACGAGAGCCTGAACACAACTCAGATATACACTCACGTGACATTCGAGGAACTGAAACGAACATACGCAAACGCACACCCACGCGAACAACAATGAGTGGGCTAATTTAGTAACCATTAAAAAACATAATGCTATGGAAGTAAAAATTCAGGCCGTACATTTCGACGCAACAGAGAAATTACAAGAGTTCGCTACAAAGAAAGTAGAGAAGCTCGCCAAGTCTTACGAAGATATACAGAAAGTAGAGGTGCAACTAAAAGTTGTCAAGCCACAGACTGCGCTTAACAAACAGACAAGCATCACAGTGGCTATACCAGGAAGCGGCTCGCAGTTCGTAGAGAAAACCTGCGACACATTTGAGGAAGGAATAGACCTCTGTGTGGATGCCCTGAAGGTGAAATTGACAAAATTGAAAGAAAAAACAAGAAATTATTAAAAAAACTTGCCTAAAAGTTTGGCAGTTTCAAAAATTATGCGTACCTTTGCACCCGAAATCAAATCAATGATGCACTTACACAGTTAAGACGTCGCGTGATGGTTTCGATGCTTAGAAGAGATGCCTCTTTAGCTCAGTTGGCCAGAGCACGTGATTTGTAATCTCGGGGTCGTTG